>DYQJ01000004.1:15927-41942 GCA_020719345.1 Draconibacterium orientale
GAGAGTAATGTGTAATGAGAGTAATGTGTAATGAGAGTAATGTGTAATGAGAGTAATGTGTAATGAGAGTATGGAAATATTAGTAGTAATTAAAAAAAAAACATTTGTGTAAAAACGAAAAAATTAATATAAATTATTAGATTTGCAGAAATTTAAAACTTAAAAAATGAAATTTCCAATAAAGATATTTGAAGATATAAAGGGAACAGATTTTTCAAAACATAATAAAAAACAGGTAACAGAAGATTACGTTGCTCAAAATTTTTATGAATGCGGTTGGAGTATTTACAGACCTTTTAACGACACAGGAATTGACATAATTGCAATTAAAAAAGTTTGTCCAAATGGACACACAGGTATTTTTGAAAAAACTTTTGAATTATATAATTGTAAAACTTGTAATTCTGATTTTATTCATATTCACAGATTTATACAAGTTAAAACACGAGAAGTAAAAGGTGATGACGACAAAAAACAATTTTTCGGATATACTTTAAAATCAAAAGATTTTAGAACTGACCCAAGACACGTTTTTCTTTTATATTCCGATGCAACAGATGAATTTTTAATAATTCCAATGTTTGAGTATTTAAAAATATTTCACAACACCTCACTTGGGAAAAGTCATTTTGGAACACCTTCTTTTAGAAAAGGCAATAATAAAGTTAATAATTTAAAACGCAATATATCTGGAGATTGGGAATGGAGTGGTGTTTCTTTTATGCCATTTTTGAATGAAAAAGGTTTGGAACTAATATCAAGCCCACAAATTGACATAAACCTAAATTCATATATTGAACAGGTTACAAAAATGAAATTTGATTTGTTTTATGATTATTCTCGTGGAAGACAAACAGACGAAGATACTGAGATTGAAATCAAAGAAATCTTAAAAAATAAAGTAGAATATAACTTGAAAAATATTGCAAAACAACGAGATGAAACTAAAAATTTATTAGATAAAAAACTTGATAAAACATTAAAAGAAGGCATAAACGGCTATTTAATAAAATTTAAAGAACTATTATTCAAATGAAAAAGACAGATTTACGCTCAATGGCTTATGCCTTTATTGCAAATGAAACTAATGTTTATTTTCCGGACAACGGACAAGAATGTTTTGTTGTTGAACGATTATCTTGTAATAAATGTAATACTCATTGGCATACAGCACTTTTAGAATGTTATTTTTGTGGCGAATTAAACTATTATCTATATCAATGTTCTGAATGTGGAAAAAATTATTCTCTTACAAATGCCAGCAAAACTTGTAATTGTGGAAATTCAAATGCAAAACTTGTAAAAGCGTGTGTTAATCCTAAATGCCCTACAAATACAAATGAAAAAATTAAAGAAATTGCAACAAATGAAAAAGGTGTTTTTGATTTAGAAGCGTCTTTAAATTTGTCATTAATGTATTGTATAAAATGTGGCTCACCATATAATTATTACAATTCATTCAAAATATTCATATACAATGACTTGAAAGAAAAGAATTTTCAAGAATATATTAGTAGAATAAAAAAAGATTTAGTTAAAAATGATTTTATAGTTGTCAAAAATCACAAAAATTCAGTACTAAAATATGACTTTATCAGAATTAAAACAACTCAAAATTTGGAATTACCAAAAAAATATAAATTTGAAAGCGTTGAAAATCTGATAGATGAAATATTATCAATATAAATATTGAAAATAATTTTTTTATTCAAAATTAAAATCTAATTTTGTTTCAAAATGTTTCAAATTATTTTTTAATGTTTAAAATGGTTTAAAATGGAAACAACATTAGTAAAGGAAAAAGAAGTTTGCGAATATCTTAATATTTCAAGAACTACATTTTGGCGTCTAAAAAAAGACGGATTACCAACTTTAAAAGTCGGTAATTCTTATCGTTATAATATTGATGAAATTAAAAATTGGGTTGTGAGTGAAGGACAACAAAATTATCAAACAAAACAAAATCCTGAATTATATGAAAATTTAGAAAATTCGGATAACGAAGATAAAATAATTAATGATTATAGAATTAACATTAATTATTTATTGGAACACAATAAAACTTGTTTGTCAAAGATATTTACAATTGCAGAATTAGAAAAATTAAAATCTAATTTAAAAACGATAAACGACGAAGAACTAACAAATCAACAAATAGTTAGAAAATTCAGCGATGAATTTATTAAATTACAGCAAGAAAAATATCAAAAAGAAAATCGCCAAAAAGATTTTGATGAAAATTTGAATAATTTTATAAATCAAGACAATAATGGTATTCGTATAGTTTGGGGCAACTGTTTAGATACGCTTAAAAAAATGGAAACCGAGAGCGTTCAATTAATGGTAACTTCACCACCATATTACAATGCACGAGATTATTCGCAATGGGAAAACATTGATTTGTATTTAGAAGATATGCGAATGATTATAAGAGAGAGTTACAGAGTATTAGATAATCACAGAGTATGGGTTTGGAACGTAGGCGATATTTTTGACAATGACCGTAAAACCGTAAAATCAACTTGGGGTAAAAGACGTTTACCGCTTGGAGCATATTTTATAAAATTGTTTGAAGAAGAAGGTTTTGAATTTGTAGATGATGTAATTTGGGATAAAGGAGAAGTAGAAAGCAAAAGGCATATGAACGGCGGAATGAATTATCCGTTTTATCAATATCCATTAAATTGTTACGAACATATTTTGATTTTCCATAAACATAGATTAGATACAAAAAAAATACCTTGTCCAGTTTGCGGCTCTTTAAAAGTAAATGGAAATTCGCAATCAGAAATCGGAGTTCAAAGTTGGGAATGTAAAAATGAAAAATGTTTTGTTCGCAGTGTAAATAATCGTGGAAAACGATTTTCATTAAGAACAAATATGATGCAAGAGTGGCACGACAACGACAACAGAAATTTTATTGAAAAAAAGGTTATTAACAAATGGAGACGTGATATTGTTGCTTTTCCGCCTGTGATAAAAATAAATCATAACGGAACAAATGTTTTGGGACACTCTGCACCATTTCCTTATGATATACCTGAAATGGCGATTAAATATTTTACTTTTCACGGAGAAAAAGTTTTAGACCCATTTGCAGGTAGTTTTACAACGCCAATAGTAGCAAGAAATTTAAAACGAATTGGAATTGGAATTGAATTAAATAAAACAATGTTTCACGATGCAATAATAAATCATATTAAAGCAAGTAAAAATATGTTTAACGATGATACAAATTTATATAATGAATTTACAATAAATCCAGTATAAATTTGCATTTGTTCTTTGATTTACAAGTTTAGCATTTTTAAGGGCAAGCGGTTTTTGCACTTTTGTTTTTTGGCATAGTGCTAATTTTTAATCTTTTGTGCAGTAAATCCAAAAACAAAAGAGCAAAGATTTTTATATTTTTTTTTGCCCTTAAAAACACTAAACTCTTGGTGCTAAAACACAAACTTTTGTTCTAACACCAACAAAAAAAAGATTTTAAAAGTAGGTGTGGCTTCGCCACACCTACTTTTAATAATAATTTGAATAATTATAAGTTTGGTTTTAACAAACCAATTTGTAAATTTAACGATAATAAATTCTATAATTATAATGATTAACGAATTGATAATGAAATAAATAAAAAAAACCGATAACATATAACCCCCGACAATGCAAAGCGGCGGTGGTATATTTGAAACTTTGGTGCATTTTTGAAAATAAGTGCAAAATTTGAAACAATAGTGAGGTAACTCTTTGCACTGCGGGTAGTTATTTTTCGTTAGCGGTAATAAAAAACATAATAAATTAAATTAGTATAATTTATGAATAAGGAAATTGAAAAATTAATAAAAATAGCGACAAAAGCAATTTTTGAGGAATTAATAGATATTATTAAAAATAAAGAGAAAAGAGAAAAATTATTAGAATTATTGAAACCGTTAAAAGTAAACGCAGAAAGTTTTATTAAAAGTAAAGTTGGTAAAATAAATAAGGAATCATTAGACGAAGCAATTGAAATAGCATTAGAAAAATGCACAAAAAAAGATAACGAAAATCAAATTCGTATTACTGCATTTTTAACTTCACTTTATAAACTACACAAAATTGAACGAGGTGCACAAGTTGGCGGTAGTTTATTGAAAAGATTTGGAGAATCTTGGTTTCCAGCAATTAAAAAAAGAGAACTTTCTTATTCTTTTGATGTTGATAGAGATATTGAAAATTTATTTTACGAGAAACTAAAAGAAGATTTTTATAAATAATAAATTTGTAAAATAAATAAAATTGACATATATGGAAATAGAGAATTTATTAATTTCGGAGATTGAATCTCGTAGAAAGGAATACAAGACAGAAAGTTACCCGATGTCTGTAGGAGAATTGATTAGTATGTATTCAAACAAGGAAGTCATTATAAATCCAGAGTTTCAACGATATTTTCGTTGGACAGATAATCAAAAAACAAAACTCATAGAATCTATTTTGTTGGGGATTCCGATTCCATCTATCTTTATATTTCAACGAAAAGATGGAAAGTGGGAAATAGTTGACGGATTACAAAGAATATCGTCAATTCTACAATTTGTTGGTGAGCTTGACGAATTAGAAGGAAATGAAATTATTGGTAAAGCAAAGCCATTAATTCTGCAAAAAACGAGATATTTAAACAATCTTGAAAATATTATTTGGGATATTGAAAACGAACATTTTAACAATATTCCTGAGAAGGAAAAATTAATTCAACTTCCAGATACATTAAAGTTGTTTATCAAACGCTCAAAATTAAATTTCATAATCATTCTGCCAGATTCTGATAAAGATGCCAAATATGAAGTTTTCCAAAGACTAAATAAAGGTGGCACTTTTGCCAATTTTCAGGAATTGAGAAATTGTGTAATGGTAATGCTAAATTCAGAAACTTTTAAATGGTTACGAGAATTAGCAAAAAATCCAGATTTTGTCCGAACTACATCATTAAGTGATAAAGCAATTGACCAGCAAGATGATTTAGAATTAGTTTTAAAATATGTGTGTTTAATTCATATAAATTACGACAGTAAAAAAGATGTAAGTGAAAATCTTGATGACAGTATGCAATTTTTAATTTCTAAAAATCAACAGGAATTATCAGAAATTCAAGAGCATTTTAAAATATTATTTGGATTATTAAATAAATCGTTAGATGAAAGAGTTTTTAAAAAATATGTTGATGATAGTTTTAAAGGTAAATTTTTGGAATCTGCATTTGAAGCAATAGTAACAGGAATAGGTAAAAATCTTACCGAATATTCAGAATCCGATTTAAGCATAATCCACGAAAAAATATGTAAACTATGGACAGAAGATATATTTATTAGAAATTCAGGGTCAGGGTCTAATGCAAAAGTTAGAATACCTAAATTGATTTCATTTAGCATTCAATATTTTAAGAAATAAATATTTATGGCTAATAAAGCATATACATTTTCTGATTTTTCGCGATTGATTGATGATGATTTTTCTTGGAGAAGAAATGAGTTGTTTTTGTTTAAAACTCGTATTCCAGATGACAAATCCGTATCTTTTCAAAAGCCGCTGTTAAGAGCGGGAATAGCGATTTTATATGCACATTGGGAAGGTTTTGTGAAAAATGCCTCAACGTTATATTTACAACATATATCTTATAAACACTTGAAAAATTCTGAATTGCAGAGTCAATTTATTGCTTTAAATCTATCCAATAAAATAAAGGATTTAGAAATAAACAAGCTGGAAGGCAAAACTAAAATAATCAATTTTCTTTTTGATGAGTATCATAAAAAAGCAAATATCCCATTCAAATCAATAATTAACACTAAATCAAATTTAAAATTCGACGTTTTTTTAGATATACTTTTTACTCTGAATATTGATAGCATTAATTATCAAGCGAATGAATTATTAATTAATGATTTGGTAGATTTGCGAAATACAATAGCACATGGAGAATATAAAGAAATTGATTACGATACTTATAATAATTTCTATTCTGAAACAACCGATTTAATGCGGAAGTTTAAAACAGATATTGAAAATGCAGCATTGTTACAAAAATATATAAAAAAAGTATCTGTAACGATTTGAAAAAATAGCTATTATAATCTCAATATTTCTATGTAGTTTTATGAATAATATAGGCTAAGTAACATCTTTTTAACCGCCGATTTTTTAGCAATGAATTATTTTCAAAAAATATTTGTAGACTAAATTTTTTTTATTTGTGGCAGTAATTTAATTTTTAAGCAACTAAAAAAATGCTAATTATTTATACGCGGATAAGCATTTGGGTATGACGAGTATAGGTTGTGAATGTGTAGTGAGAGTATGGAAATGTTAACGGTAACTACCAATTACAAACAATTGATTGATAATAAATATTTTGACGATTTTAAAGATAAAATGTCTTTCAATTCGATGAAAAATGGATAAACAAATGTAAATTTGAAAAATATTAACGACAAATATTAACGCAAGTGTAAATGATTGATATTTAATAAATACTACAAATTAATCCAAAATTGGAAAATTTTAACAACAAATTTTAATGCAAGCGTAAATAACTAATAATTATGATACTAGCAGTTCAAAAATGAAATAATAATAAATTTTATAACTTAAATAAGATAAATATGAAAGATGTAAAAATATTTGTACAGCAACTAAAAGACGAAACGGGGAATATCGTTGGGAAAATTGTAATCTTAGTTGGAGGCGTAAAGTCAGATAATCCCAAAGAATATATGGATTCTGCCATTAATAAATATGTTGGAAATGAGGGACATAATCAATTTGTTGAAATTCATTTGGACAATCCTTGGACACGTGTGTTAATTAAAGGAATAAATAATATTCCATTTAGACCAATGACAGAAAACGATTCAATAAATATAACAAATGAATAGCGATATTTTTATAATTCACGCTGGAACAGCACTTCATAGTTGGCTTAATTATATTTCTTCAGTACAAAGAGAATATATTTTAGCTGAGAATTCAATTAAGTATCCGGTTTCAGAATATTTAGGAACTCAAGTAGATTTAGGTAAAATATATCTTGATAGAGAACATCCTGACCTAAATGATAGATACTTAGATTTAAGGTTTTGCAAAAACTTTGAAAACATAGAATTTGAATGTGCAATAGAATTCAAATTTTCACGCATTGATTATACCGAGCAAACCAAAGAGAAAAGACGAATTTTTCATGATATTATGCGATTGAAAATGTTTGTTGAAAATAAAGCAAATAGGAAAGGATATTTTTTAATATGTGGTTCTCAATTAAATTTTATTAAATCTTTTCAATCAATCGGATGGAATGATTCTGATAAGATTAATAATAATGGATTGCCATCGGAAAAACCAAGTACAACATTTGATTATAGTAAAATTGAACCTAAAGGTACATATACAAATTGGTTTAAATTTAACAAGGACGAAAAACTAGAAATAGATATATCTTCAACTGATAGCGCATTGGAACCGATTTATTCCAATTTTTTTGATGAATATGATAAAAACTTCAAATCTGGTACCACTAAATCTACGATAAAACAAAGAAATCCTATTAGTAGGTTAGTATATATTTCTGAATCATCAAATTTAGTTGATATTCCAACGCCCATGAAAGTTGGAATTTGGGAAATTACGGCTAAATCATAACTAAGATTTTAAATTTAGGTAATTCATTAATGCTAAATTCTAATAATCAGTTAATTATTACAACACATAGTCCGTATATTTTAACGGTTATAAATAATTTGTTGTTTGCAAATAGAGTTATTGAAAAAAATCAGGATGTTACAAAAAGTGTTAATGAAATAATACCACAAGAATATCACTTAAATCCCAATAATTTTAGTGCATATTCTCTTGGTAATACATTGATTGGTGAAATTTATTGCGAAAATATTTTTAATCATAAAACAGGATTAATCAAACAAAGCTATTTAGATACTGTCTCGGATATGCTTGGGGCTGATTTTAATCATTTGTACGAGTTTTTAGAAGATTACGGAATTAAACTTTATGAAAGAAATGAAAAAAAATGCAACTAACAAGCCACCATATACCAGCCATTTTCCACATGCAGACGCACAATGGAGACAACTTAAAAGCAGAATTTCATAAAAATAAAAAATGCCCTCCTAAGTAAAATAAAAAAATAACTTCGGAATTTATAATTTACAACTACTTGATATTCAAGTAAAAACCAAATTATAATTCTTAATTTATAATTTACTAAGGACATCTTTTTAACCGCCGATTTTTCAGCGATAAATTAATTCAAAAAATATTTGTAGAACAGTTTTTAAATGAAAAAAATGAAAAATTTTTTTTTTTTAGTAGTGTTAATTATTCTATTTTGTGATAAATTATTCTCACAAAAACCGGATACTTTGATTATAAATATAAATGAACACGTGAATTTGAATATTTATTCTGCCGATTTATTTGTAGAAAACGACTACTTTTGTATAGATTCGCTATATTATAATTTTTTCACTTCTTCGCAAAAGATTATAAATAAATTAGATACCACAAAATATTATACTATTGTCTGCTCAACACAACAAAACCAAATTATAGACATAAATATAAAAGAGACCATACCTGTCGCTTGTGAGATAATACAGCAAAACGAGAATATCTTTTTTATCAATCAGCATAGATTTAATATCTTTTTTTTGTCCACCGACATAAATTATGACATAATAAATGTGCAACTTGCCTCAACAAAATATCTTATAGAAATGACAAATATTTCTCTTCATGCACTGTACCAAGAAGCTGTAGAAGATATTGAAATTAAAAATAGGTCTGATTTAAAAATAGTTAAAGCAATTTATAAAAAAGATGTCACTTCTAACTTCCTGCTCACCGAATCGGCTTTTATAAAAGAGACCGATATGAATAATAATATTTATGTGGAATACGTGATGGGAGCCGCTTTAATAACTAATCAGTTAGCAAGTAAAATAGGGTTTAATATTCAGTATCGTTATTTTAAGAAGAATTATTTATCTCATAATTTTGGTTTTTCTAATTGCAGCTATATCTTGCCGAATACTTTGTTCTTCAGTGGTAATCATCTAATTATGTGTTTTGACTTGTTTTATAAAACTATTCAAATGAACAGTGCTTATTCTTTAAAATTCAATCTCGGTTATTCTTTTTTTACGATGTCACCGTTTAAAGAGGACAAGATTTTTAATTATGGTTGTGAGTTAGGCATCAAAAATTTCAGCGTACAATTTACTATGTTTATAAAAAAGTTCAATAACGCAAATTCTACTTTTATAGGAGAGCCGTCTCTGAGTTTCAATTTTATATTTTAAGTTGTAGATATTGATTTTTCAATGATTTATATTTTTATAAATCATTGAAAATCAAGGTGTAATAGTGAATAGTTATTTATCTAACTAATCGTCTGTATTTTATACGTTTAGGCGAATTATCTCCGAGTCGTTTTCTTCGGTTTTCTTCGTATTCCGAATATGAACCTTCAAAGAAATATACTTGCGAGTCTCCTTCAAAAGCCAATATGTGTGTTGCTATACGGTCGAGGAACCATCGGTCATGCGTGATGATAACTGCGCATCCGGCGAAATTTTCCAGTCCTTCTTCTAATGCCCGTAATGTGTTCACGTCTATGTCGTTAGTCGGTTCGTCTAAAAGAATGACATTTGCTTCTTCTTTTAGAGTTAGTGCAAGATGTAGTCTGTTTCGTTCTCCGCCGGATAGTATTCCGCACTTTTTTTCTTGGTCGTTGCCGGTGAAGTTAAATCTTGCTACATACGCTCTCGCATTGATGAGCCGATTTCCTAATTTTATTTCTTCGCCGTCTCCTGCTATAACTTGATAGACGGTTTTATTTTGGTCAACAATAGTATGTTGCTGGTCAAAATACCCTATTTTTACAGATGGTCCTACTCTAAATTCACCTTTGTCGGCTTTTTCTGTCCCCATTATCATTCTAAAAAGCGTAGTTTTTCCGGAGCCGTTTGCTCCAATTACTCCCACTATTCCCGCCGGTGGCAGTGCAAAAGCAAGATTTTCAAATAGTACTTTATCATCAAAAGCTTTTGCAACATTTTTAGCTTCAATTACGAGGTCTCCGAGTCTTGGTCCGTTTGGTATATATAGTTCTAATTTTTCTTCTTTTTGCTTAGTATCTTCGCTGAGCATTTTTTCGTATGCAGAGAGACGCGCTTTACCTTTTGCGTGTCTTGCTTTAGGTGACATTTTTACCCAATCGAGTTCACGTTCAAGTGTTTTTCGTCTTTTGCTCTCGTGTTTTTCTTCTTGTGCCAGTCGTAAAGATTTTTGAGAGAGCCATGACGAGTAATTTCCTTTCCAAGGTATTCCTTCTCCTCTGTCTAATTCCAATATCCAGCCGGCAGCATTGTCAAGAAAATATCTGTCATGCGTAACGGCAATAACTGTTCCCTCGTATTGTTGCAGATGTTGTTCCAACCATTGCACTGATTCGGCATCTAAGTGGTTTGTTGGCTCGTCTAATAAAAGTATGTCGGGTTTTTTCAGTAACAGACGGCAGAGTGCTACTCTTCGGCTTTCTCCTCCGGAGAGATTTCCCACTAATTGGTCACTATCAGGACAACGAAGTGCGTCCATTGCTTGTTCTAATTTGCTGTCTAATTCCCAAGCATCGTATTTATCAATGAGTTCTTGGACTTCTCCTTGTCTGTCCACTAATTTAGTCATTTGCTCGTCTGACATTGGCTCCATGAATTTTTGATTTATTTCTTCATACTCTTTCAATAAATCCACAATTTCTTGGACACCTTCTTGTACTATTTCTTTTACTGTTTTAGTGGCATCTAATTTTGGGTCTTGCTCCAGATAACCTACCGAGTAGCCGGAGCTAAAAGCTACCTCACCTTCGAAGTTTTTTTCTATTCCGGCAATAATTTTCAATAGCGTAGATTTACCTGAGCCGTTCAAGCCGATTACTCCTATTTTAGCGCCGTAAAAAAAAGAGAGATAGATATTATTAAGGACTTTTTTTTGGGGAGGAAATATCTTAGATACTCCTACCATAGAAAAAATAACTTTTTTATCGTCGTTCATAAATAATTTTATTTAGTAAATATTTTTTTCCTGATTTCTTCAAAAGTTTTCTCCGTATCAACATCATTAATGTGCAATCTTTTAATAAAAGATTTTTCGTCTTTTAAAGTAACATTAATATCTAAGAAATAGTTATTTTCTATTATTTCTTTATGTGTGCTGATGGTGGATATTTTGTCGGCTTCTTTATTAAGCCATTCTTCTATCTCGGCGAGTTCCGTAGCCGACTCTATGTAATATTTCAAGTTATCATATTTCAATTCGGTAAATCTTTCTATGATAAATTGTTTATCTAAGTATGCGAGCAGATTTCCTGCTTTTGGTCCTTTATCTTTGTTTAACAAGACTTTATAAAAAGCAGTGAAAGCATTTGCTTGTTGAATAGGCGTAGTTCGGACAGCGGCGAATACGGCTTTTTGCAAATCTTCTTCTGTCCAGTTAATATTTTCAATATAAGTGGCAACTTTGTGTAGAAAAGCACGTTGTACGTTGTCCAGTTTTTCTTCTGCATCTTTAGGCATTTTTGCTTGCAGATACATTTTTTCTTCTTCGGTGGCAAAGTTTTCTAACCAGAATTTAGCTGCTTTGATTCGTTGATTAATATTTTCTTTTTCTATTTCGGTTAGTTCGCTTCCTTTTCGTTTCGCTACTTCTTTATAGATGTCTATATGAGGAAGTTGCACTAATGTAAGTATTAAAGAAAATTCTACAGTAAAATATTTTTCTTTATAGTGTACCTGCGAGAGTTCGTAAACTAATTTTTCGTATTCTTCTAATTCTTGATTGTTTAATACTTTGTCGTGGAGTTTGTCAAAGTCATTAAATAGCTTTACTATGTATTTTTCGGTAGGTTCAAAATTTACTTCGCTTTTTGGTTTGCTGTTTAACATCAAAAATCTTAGTATTTCGGGGGGTAAAAAGTTAGTCATGGCTCTTGCACTTGCTCCGATTCCTTTGGAGGAAGACATTTTTGCGCCTCCGAGAATAAAAAAGCTGTACGGGATATTTGTAGGCGGTCGTTGTCCAAATACTTGGCTGCAAATGGCACTTGCTACATCTCGTGAGCCGCCTTTTGTGTTATGGTCGCTTCCTGCTCCTTCTATTGTAACTCCGAGATATTTCCATTTAGAAGCCCATTCTACTTTAAACGGCATCTTTCCGTTTCCGTCAAATGGGGATTTTTTTCCGGTGTGTCCGCAACCTTTCGCCCATTTTACGAGGTCTTCTTTACAAATATATGTAACTTCTTTGCCGTCATAATCAATGACTTCCGTAGTTCCGATGCGTCCGCATTTATCGCATACTGCTTGAAAAGGGTACCAATGCGGAGAACGTTCCGAGTGGCTGACATCATAATAAATTTTACGAATTTTCTCTACATTTTTAAGAACTATATCAATTGCCTCGTTAAAAGTTCCGTTTCTGTAAATATCTCGCATATAATATTTTTCGGCATCTACTCCTATTTCTTCAAATATCTTAAAAAAGTCGCTGATATAGTGCATTGCTATATCTTTGTGAGCCGAGCCGGGAGGCGCCGGCACATTGCATAACGGGACTCCGAGATATTTTTCATATACTTCTGCTGATTGTCCGCCGGGTATTTCGTCCAATGGGTCATAATCATCGGAACCGTAAATATATTTCACAGGGACACCTTTTTCTTTTAAAAAGCGGTACGGGGCATCATGTGCCAATATACCGCGAAGTGAACCTACATGCGGTACGCCGGAAGGCGATTTGGCATCATTTAGAATGTGCATCTGCGCTTCCGGCAATTTCTTTTGTAAATCATCTAACCAAGACATAATTTCTATTATTATTATTTTATTTTTGCAAAATTAATTTTTTTTAAGAAAAAAAATATATATTTTCTTATTTTTTAATAATAAATAGTCATTTTTTTCAAAGCTTTAATTTTGAAAAAATTAAAATATGTAAAATTATTTGTTTTTTATAAAAAGTTATATTACTTTTGCTTACAAATTTAAACAACTAAAAAAAAATAAAAAATGGGGGTACTGACTCAAATATTGCAGTTAATATTAAGTTTATCTATATTAATATTGTTTCATGAATTAGGACATTTTGGCTTTGCAAAGCTGTTTAAGACGCGTGTGGAAAAATTTTATCTTTTTTTTGACCCATGGTTCTCGCTATTTAAGTTTAAACGCGGCGATACCGAATACGGAATGGGCTGGATACCACTTGGGGGATATGTAAAAATCTCAGGTATGATAGACGAGTCAATGGATACTGAACAGCTAAAAAAAGACCCGCAACCGTGGGAATTTAGGACAAAGAAGGCATGGCAACGTCTTCTCATCATGCTCGGCGGAGTGTTAGTTAATTTTGTGTTAGCAATAATTATTTATGCCGGAGTATTATTTACGTGGGGCGAAAAATATTTACCGAGCAAAAATTTAACGTATGGTATTGCCGCTGATTCGCTGTGGCAATCATTAGGGTTTCAAAATGGGGACAAAATCATCATGGTCAACGGCGAAGAAGCCAAAAATCATAAGACAGTATATATGGATGCCATACTGACATCTCCACATAGTTTAACTGTGCAACGAAATGATACACAAATAGAAATAGTATTAACCGATGAAAATGTTGCAGAAATACTTAAAAACCCGAGCTTCCCAGAGCCGCGGATTCCATTCATTATATCTGAATTTGTACCGGATGCACCTGCCGAGAGTTCGGGTTTACAAATTAAAGATAAAATAATAGGTATCAACGACATGGAGATATTATATTTTGACGAGTTTAGAACTACATTGCAAAATTTTAAGAATCAAAATGTTAAGATTAAAGCTTTACGAAATACCGACACCGTAATCGTAGAGATATTAGTGCCTGCGACAGGAAAAATAGGCGTGGCACCGATAGGAGAATATACAGAATTTTTTGAGGTAGAGATAAAAGAATACGGAATATTAAGCGCAATACCTGCCGGAATAAAACGTGGGCAGGAAGAAATAGCGTCTTATTTAAAACAATTAAAGTTAGTATTTACTCCTAAAACGGAAGCTTATAAATCGGTAGGAAGCTTCATCACAATAACAAAAATTTTTCCTAAACTATGGGATTGGCAATCATTCTGGATGCTGACCGCTATGTTTTCTATTATGCTGGCGGTCTTAAATATTTTACCTATACCGGCATTAGACGGCGGACATGTAATGTTTTTGCTTGTAGAAATAATTACCAGACGCAAACCGAGTGACAAATTCATGACATACGCACAATATGTAGGCATGGCAATACTCGGACTTTTAATGATTTATGCGATAGGTAACGATTTTGTGCGGAATTTTTAAGTTTTTTATTTTAAACTTTGCCAAAGTTTAAAACTTTGGCAAAGTTTTAATTACGAAACAATTACAGAACCTTTTAATTTTCTGTTTCCTCAAAAAACTTATCTACATTTAGTATCATTATAAAGTCGTTACCTTTTTTAAAAATTCCGTAGAGATATTCTTCTTTGATATTAGCGTTCAGTTTCGGTATCGGCGCTATTTGATTATCAGTTATATTGATAACATCATTTACTCTATCTACAATTGCGCCGATGATAAAATTATTGTCATTATTTAGAATTTCTAAAACAATGATGACATATCTTTGATTTTCTTCACGTTTAGGCAATCCTAAACGTGTTCGTATTTCATATATAGGAATTATCTCGCCTCTAAAATTAATTACTCCCACAATTTCGTCGGCAATATTAGGGACTCTCGTTATTTTAGATAATTGTAAAACTTCCAACACTTTGTCCACATTAATGGCAAAATATTCATTTTCAACAATAAAAGATAAAAAAGTGTTATGCGAATTAAAAGTCATACTCTCTGATATTAAAAATTAGTAAAATCATTATCTAACATCTCTCGTCTGGATTTATTTTTTACAGCGAAATTTTTTGTTAGTTGCGTGTTTGTGCGTTGATATGAGTTTGTCGGTTTGTAATTTTGTCTAAATTTAGATAATATTACCCTGTTGAGTTTAAAAAATGCCATCGTATCTCTAAGTGTTTCAGCTTGACTTGCGAGTTCTTCTGCATTTCCCGACAGTTCTTCAGCGGCTGCGGCATTTTGTTGGACTATTGAATTTAACAAATTAATAGAATTAGCAATTTGCGAGGCGCCGGAGTTTTGTTCTAAACTTGCTTGAGCTATTTCTTGCACGAGTATAGTCGTGTTTTGTATATCAGGGACAACCTTAGATAATAGTTGTCCGGAGTTTTTAGAAATAATAACGGAGTTTTTAGATACTTGTCCTATTTCTTTTGCGGCAAATTGGCTATTTTCAGCGAGTTTACGTATTTCTGCTGCTACTACCGCAAACCCTTTTCCTTGCTCTCCTGCTCTTGCTGCTTCTATGGCGGCGTTAATAGCAAGTATATCTGTTTTTTCGGCTATATCATTAATAATACTTATTTTATCTGCGATATTTAACATTGCTTGGACAGTAATTTCTACCGCTTTATTTGCTTCTATGATGTCTGTAGATGATTTGAGAGCAATTTTTTCGGTTTGTTGTGCGTTCTCACTGTTTTGTTGTATATTTACGGTCATTTGTTCTATAGAAGCCGTAATTTCTTCTACTGACGATGCTTGTATTGCTGTTCCTTGTGAGATTTGCTGTGATGCCATGCTCATCTGTTCGCTTGCTTGTGCTATATTTTCTGCACCTTCCAAGATACTCATTACTATTTCACTAAGTTTAGTTATCATATCCGAGAGAGCTGATATTAGTTCGTCATCTGCGGAGCGCTTGTTTAGAAGAATGGTTAAGTCACCGGAAGCCACTAATTTAGCTTTTTCTATAATTTGTTTTTCTGTCTCCACCATGTTGGCGAGTGCTTCTATCATCGTGTCATTATTGGAACGTTTGACAAATTTCACATTCAGGTCACCTACCGATATTTTCTTTATATTTACAGTAATATCATTTAATGAAAGAATTAAAATATTAAGATTATTAATAATGTTATTGAAGTCGCCTTTGTATTTTTTTGTAATAATTTCCGGAATTTCTCCTTTTGCCAGACGTTCTAAGTATTCGGAAGTGTCGTTTAATGGTAGCGTTACGGCATCGAGAGTTTGATTGAAACCGACTACTATTTTACGGTAATCTCCTTTGTGTCGTTTTTCATCGGCGCGCATGGAGAGTTTTCCTTCTACGGCAGAGTCCACAAACATTTTAGAGTCTTCTATTAAATTAAGCACATTTTGTCTTAGTTGGTTGATTCGTTGTGTAACCAGAATTTGTTTTCCAGGTAGTGCCGGCATTTCACGTGTAAGATTTCCTTCGCCGTATTCTTTGGCTATATCAAGAATAAATAAAATATTGTTTATATGAATTTGCATGCCGGTGTTATAAATTTTTATTATCTTATTATAAACGCCGTCAAATTTTTTGTAGTCAGCAAAATATTCATAATCTCCTTTAACTTGTATATCATTTGTTGTTTCTATTTCATTGACTAAGTTATTTAAAGTGTCAATACAAGTGTTTAAGTTATTTTTTATTTTATCAAAGTCGCCGAAATATTTTTCAGTCAGTTTTTCGGGTATATCACCTTTTGAAATTCGTTCAAAATAATCAGCTGCAATAAATAGCGGATTCGTTACAGCATCAAGAGTCTGATTAATACCTTCTATTACAGGATGAAATTCAAAATGAATGTCCTTAGTCTCGCTTCGTATTTTTAAGTTACCGTTTGTTGCCTCCGCGAGAATATGCTTAGTATTGTCGATGACCTTCGTTATTTTAGTAGAAATGTTTTTGGCTATTGACAGAGTAATAATAAATAAAATTATAATTGCAATTGCGGAGATGCCAATAGTTATATTTCGTATTATTGCTACTGGTTTGTATATTTCGTCTACCGGTGCTGCTACCGCTACTGCCCAGTAATCTTTTGAAGTTCCGATTTTTATAGGAGTAACAAAATATTGAGTATATTGATTTAAAGAATTAGAATAGTCATAAAAATTTATCGCTTCAGCGTTTTTAATTTTATCAGATAAGTTATTATTTGCTTGTTCTTCTTTGTGATGGTCATAAAAAAATTGTCCTATTTTTTCTTTTTTTGGATGTGTAACGTACATAGAATTATTAGATAAAATTGCTACATGACCATTATATGCATGCATCGTATCCGTCATTAGTTTTATTTCTTCTAACAACATATCTACTCCTACTACTCCTACAAATTTATCATCAATAACGATAGGAGTCATAAAAGATGTCATGAGATAATCTGTTCCGTTAGCATTGTACACATACGGATTAATAATTGTAGGTGCGAGTCGCTTTTTTGGGATTAAATAGTAGTCTCCGATTCCTTCTGTTTCATAATCTTCTAATGGTTCGTTCACGTAATTTTCGCCTTCTCTAAAATAGTATGGAATGAATCTCCCTGTTTGGTCGTGTCCTTCGGTATTTTTATATTTGTTATCCAAATTGTCTAAGGCATTTGGTTCCCAACAAGTGTAAATAGCAAAAAAATTAGGATTGTGTTTTAGAACATTTAAAAGCACAGCATTAATATATTCTCGTCTTTTATTTTGGTCAATATAATACACTTCTTCTAATGCATGTGCGAGATTAGTAGCTGCATCCATCGCTATTTCTAATTCGGCATCAACTTTGTTTGCGATGTTATTTGCGAGGTTATCAACATTTTCTTTTGCTGCTTCCTCCTGCATTTTAGCGGTATAAAAGTTAATAACTAATATAAGTATCAAAAGCACAGCAAAAAAAGATGAAGCAAAAAGTAAAATAATACGGTTTCCGATTTTTAAATTTTTAAGCATTTTCATAAATTAAGATTTTTTTTGAATTAATAATAGATTTTGTATAGCGTTCATATCTAAAAGATAAGCAAGATTTCCGTCACCAAGTATGCTTGCAACTGCTATGTAAGGTTGTTTTTTTGCTGCTTGTCCAAGCGATTTTAAAACCGCTTGATGTTCACCAATAATAGTATCTGCGGCAAAACAAAAGATATTTTCTTGGCGGTTGATAATAAGCAATTTAACTTTGGCATTTTCTTGGTAATTTAGTTTAAAAACAGAGTATAAATCTATGTATGGTATTAGTTGTTCGTTGTATGCAATTGTTTTGCTGTATTTTCTTTTCTCAATTTCTTGATAATCAATAATTCGGCATTCTTCTACATCAGATAGCGGTACCATGAAGAACATGTCTTCAAGTTTAAATAACATTGTATCAAGTATGGCGATAGTTTGGTGGATTTTGATAGTAAATGAAGTTCCCAGTCCGGGTTCGGAGCTTATTTCTATTTGTCCTCTAAGTTCTGTTATTTTTTTCTTAACTACATCCATTCCTACTCCGCGTCCTGAGAGTTGCGTAAGATTTTCTGCGGTGGAGAAACCGGGTAGGAATAATAGTTCATAAATTTCTTTATCAGATAAATTGTTGTCTTGTGTGATTATTTTTTTTTCTATTGCTTTTTGTCTGACTTTTTCTATGTCTATACCTTTTCCATCATCTTGCACTTGTATAAAGACAAAATTTCCGGAGTGAAAAGCGGTTATTTTAATAATACCCTTTGTGGGCTTGTTGTTTTGTTTTCTTACTTCGGGTGTTTCTATTCCGTGGTCTATGCAGTTTCTAATCAGGTGCATAATAGGGTCTGCGAGTGCGTCTATGGTGCTTTTATCTAATTCAGTTTCAGTGCCTTGCGTTACGAGTTCTATATCTTTAGCTAATTTTATAGACAGGTCTCTTACAAGTCGTTGGAATTTTAATATCAGTTCGTTTAGCGGCACTAATCTTAGACTGAGGGTATTGTTTCTAAATTGTTTAGATAATTTGTCTATTTTTTCAAAAATTGGTCGTAACGGATTATAAATTACGTCTTTAGAAGCGAGTATTAATTGGGAATTAGTAGTAATGAGTTCGGTAACGAGATACATTAGTTCATCTAATTTAGCGGCATCTACATTAATTCGGTTTTTTATAATTTCCTTATTTTTAAATTCAATATTTTCTTGTGGTGCGTTTTTTTCGGGTATCAGTTCTTTTATCAATTGTTTATCTTCATGTTTTTGCATAAAAAAGTTATTATTGGGGAGTTTTGTTATTTCACAATAATCAATAATAAAAAACAGTGCGTCTTCTATGTCTTCTTGTTTTTTGTCGGTATGCAAAAATATTTCAAAAGTAGTATTGTTTTCTTCAAGTTCTTGTTGAGTAATTTTGCATTCTCCCATTGCAAAAAGTTCTTTAAAAGTCCCCATCAGATTGATGTTACGTTTGATAATCGTTTCATTATTATTAAAAATAATTTTCCATGTATCAAAATTAGCATCATTACTTTTAGTAAAAATCAAATTTTCGTTCTTGTCGTCTTCTTGTTCTGTTTCAGTGAGATTAGTAAGCGAAGATATAACTTTGTCATAAATATCTTTATCTTCTTGCTGATTATCAGCAGTTTCATTTAAAATTGTTCGGATATAATCTGCCGTTGTTAGCGTTTTCTGTATAATGTCAGGGGAGACTTTTAACGTGTTGCTCCGTATTTTGTCATAAATATTTTCAGCGAGATGCGTTATTTCGGAAATTTTATCAAATCCGTACATGCTGCTGACTCCTTTTAAGGTGTGCATAGCTCTAAATACCGCCTCTATAATATTTTGGTTTTCATTGTCTACCTCAAGTTTGATGAGGTCACCTTCTAATTGGTCTAAGAGGCGGCTTGCGTCTTCTATAAATCGTTGTCTAAATTGAAGTAAGTTTATCTCCATGCGTAGTAAGTAAAAAAATAATTAATAATGAACAATGAATAATTAGCAACAATTTAATTTTAAATAATAGCGCGTTCCACTATTTTAATAAACTCTTCTATCTTAAAGGGTTTTTTTATCCAGGCGGTTACTCCGAGATTAAATGCTCGGTCTTTAAGCTGGGCATTTACTTCGGTAGATAAAATAAATATAGGGACATGTTGATAATTAGCATGTTCTTTTATTTTTTTCACTAATTCTATACCGTTCATATTCGGCATGTTATAATCGGTAATAATTAAGTGTATCTCTCGCCCGTCTAAATATTTGAGGGCTATTTCGCCGGACAATGCTTTAAGAATGTTAAAACCTTTGCTGTTTAAAGTAAAGCCGGTCACAAATAACGTATTTTCAAAATCATCTACTATTAAAATCGTTTTAGCCATAAATGTTTACGTGTTAAGTTCAATATTCGTTTGCAAAAATATAATTTTTTTTAAATAAAAAGCATTCATTTTAATAAATTAAACATTTCTTTGTATAAAAATATAGTTTCCTGATTGGAAGCTGTTTTTTTTGCAAAATTAACAGCGCTGTCTGCGAGAATTTTGTATTCGTTCTGCGACATTATTATGCAATTATTTATTACTTTAATGAACATTTCTTTATTTTCTAATGCCAAATCCCAGCCGATTTTCTGTTGTTGTAAATTTCGCCATGGAGTTCTGTTGCTTATGATAACAGGTGTTCCAGCGAAGAAGCTCTCCAGAATACTGTGTCCAAAATTCTCACCAACTGAAGGCATAAAAGCAAAATCATATTCAGCAAACGTGTTGATAACTTTGTGGTTACTAATATCTGCTTTATAGTTGACATGTATATTTTTTGGCAATAGTTTGATTATATTCAAACAGTCGTTCCAATAGTTTGTATCATAAATCGTTCCGTACAAATCAAAAATCACTTCTCCTTCGGTTATATTGAGTAAACATTCAAGCGCGAATTTAGTATTTTTCTCTTGCGAAATTCGGGCTATAGAAACGAGTTTGAGTTGCATCGTTTTTTTTGCGGGTTGCTTATAATTAAAAGTTTCTATCTTTTTAGCGAAGTTCGGGATAACAAAGATATTTCGTTTTTCAGTAATTTCATCGGCAAATATTTTTTTCAAGATGTCCGTACTTTCGGATTCGCTTGTAGCATGAAAAGTGATATTTTTATATAATCCAAAAATCTTTGCTATACTCAAAAAAAAGTTCTTTTTTAAAGATTTGCGACTAAATGCCTGTTCGGAGAGCATGCCTCTTGCACAAACAATAGGTTTAATTTTTTTGTTATTTTTTACAATCAAAAGTGGCACTATAGAAAAATAGAACGAATAGATGCCGTTGATATATGCAATTTCCTGATTGATGGAATTGATGAGAGTTCGTATAAATTTTTTGTTTACATTCTCTTTTGAGAGATAAAAAACTTTCGTATTAGTGTCAAAATCAGTCCATTGATTGGGTATTATATTTTCATACGGTTTCTCTTCGGTGTAGTCGGAGTTGCGAGTGATAATATAAAATTGAAAAAACTCTTTCAAATGATTAACAAGATTATAGACCGAAGATACGGGTCCTCCAGCTTTATAACCGGGCATGAACCAGTCTATTGTGATTAAAATTTTATTCATTTTTGTATATCAAGTTCAGTGCCTCAAGCGAAGATTTTACTTGCTCGGCAGTTTTATTTTCTATTATTAACAAAGGCGAGTTCGGTAATTCATCTATTTCTTCAAAGAAATCAGAGAAGTCAATATTTCCATCAGTGAAACAAATATGCTCATCTGTTAGTCCATGATTTGAATGTAAATGAATGTAAGACAAATAATTACCATATTCTTGCACCCATTTAGACGGCTTAATTTTAGAATTAGTGAAACAATTGATATGTCCCGTATCTAAGCATACTCCAAAACAAGGAGAGTTAAGATTTATCAATAATTGTTTAATATATGTGGCATCTTCTTCGCGCGTGTTTTCTATATGTACTTTGATTTGTTTTTTTGTCAGCAAAGGAATAAATTGCTCCCAGAAGATAGTCTGTTTTTTCAACCACAGCTGTTTATAATTTTGTCGGGCAGAAGGAATAAAATTAGCATGAAAGACGATGTCGTGAATATTAAGTTCTTCGGCTATATCTATTGCTTGCAAAATTCTATATTTGCAGACTTCTACTATTAACGGGTCACGCGAGATGATACTTAAATCGTAAAAAGCGCCATGCAGAGTAGCTTTTTCGTTAAGATTGAGCAATAATTTCTTATAATTTTTTATATGCAAATCTAAGTATTTTTCGTCAAGATTTTCAGGAAATGAAAAGAAGTCAATTTCTACGCCTGTTTTTTTAGAATTTAAAAAATCAACTATTTCAGAAGTTAATTTACTTGTAGAGACTAATATATTGGGGGTCTTTTTCATAGTAAAAATAATTATTTATAAGCTTTTACAATTAGTCCGGTTCCTTTTTTGTGAGTAACTCGGACATCTAAGAAATTAAGAATAAAACATACAGGGTAAGTTATCAAAAAATATATCGGTAAAAAGATAAAAAATATTTTAGAGAGATTCAAAAGCGTGATAGGAATTTTCATGGAGAGTATCCAAGATATTTTTCCGGGTTTACCGTAGCTGTATTTAGCTTCTATTTTAGAGAATCCGGCAGTTTTGAGTTTTTCTATCAAGTCATTAATATTGTATCCGTCTCGGACGTGTTCATCTACGAAGAAATTTTTATCGGGTAAATTATGTTGTTCTTCGTCATGGTCATGGTCTTGACTCATGTCTGAAGGTGTTGATATTAAAAGCATTGCGTTAGGTGTCATGATATTATAAAAGTTTTTAAATACTTTCACATCTTCTAATATATGCTCCATGACATCTACTGACAATATCATGTCAAATCGTTCCGGAAGGTTGAGTTCCGTTAAGTCGGCGTATTGAAAATTAACTTGTTTATCTTTACCTATTTTTTGAAAATAAATATTACAGTCGTCTATTTGTTCTTGTTTTATATCTACTGCGGTGATATTCAATTGTTTAGACAAGTTAGATAAGAAGTATGTATATTGTCCAAATCCGGCACCTGCGTCGAGGACATTAATATTTTTTTTGTTTATATTATGTTTCCATCTTCTTATTTCACGTTTGATATGCCATGTTCGGAGCAGCAATAAATCTAAAAGCTTATAAAATATTTTTCTTAAAAAAGTAAGTTTATTAAAAATATTTCCTAAGCTTTTTTTAATTGGGTCATATTTCATGTGTTACTGTTTTAGTAGGTTGTCAATTTTTTCCACGTAGTCGAGGGAATCATCGGAGAAGAACTTTAGTTCCGGTATTTTACGGAGTTGCAATTTTATTCGTTGTGCGAGTTCGTGCTTTAACGATTTATTATTTAGCTCTATGCCAGCTATTATCTCTTTTCTTTTGTCTGTAGGATATATGCTGACATATACTTTTGCCTCCGAGAGGTCTGCCGTTACTCTTACTTGCGTTACGGTCAGCAGTGCGCCGTGGAATGTGTCACGTGATTTTCGTTGAAATATATCACCTAACTCTTTTTGTATCAATCTATCAACTTTATTAATTCGTGTGGAAGCCATATTATTTCTTATTTTTAGTTATCAAAAAAATTAAGTGCAAAAGTATAAAAAAGAAATTAAATTTGCAACTTTTATTTAGACTAAGTTTTTACATACCCGAAATCCGATGAAGTTGCTGTAAAAATTGGGGGTATAATTGAGTCGGTATGCTATGCGACAGAGATGTGCGTCTAATATCCAGCTTCCTCCTCTGAGCGTTCTGTTTGCACTGATGACAGTATTTACAGGGTCAGTTCTATTACTTTTGGTGTAATAATTAGCGTCGTACCAGTCTCTGCACCATTCCCAGACATTTCCACTCATGTCGTGAATCCCTAATATATTTGGTTTTCGTGTTCCTACTTCATGAGTTTTGCCGTCGGCATTTAGTGTGTACCAGGCATATTCTCGCAAGATTTTTTCGTCATTAGTTCCAGCCCATTTCTGTGTAGACCAGTGATTTGTTCGGCTTAAAGCGGCGTATTCCCATTGCGCTTCTGTTGGCAATTGGTATTTTTCGCTTGTTTTTTCGCTTAGCCATTTACAATATTCATACGCACCGTACCATGTAACATAAATAACGGGCAGATTTTCGTTTCCTTTATGTGCTTCCCATTTCGTTCCTTTTTGTGTTAGTCCCCATTCATGATTATAAATCATTATTTGATTAGAATATTCGCTTTGTGCATTGGTTTTGTCACTTCCATATTCGTTTATAAATTTGGCGAATTGTAGATTAGTAATTTGATACTTAGCGATATAAAAATCGGTTATCTCTACCTGATGCTCTATATATCCCATGTCAATTGCTCCCATCACAAAATTTCCACCTTTGATAGCAACCATTTCTGGCAGAACTCCGCGTCCGAAGTAAGATAAAATGAACTCAAAAGCCGAATTTATTTTAGGAATTTCTGCAATAGCAATATTCTGTACTGCGGGAATTTGCGAAGACAATTGTTTGCTGTACCATTCCAATAGTAGATTATATTTTACAACTATTTTATTATAATCGGTCTCATTAGGAATTTCTAATGTCGCTAAGGCTTCGTTAAACTTCGTATTTTTAATTTCAAGTTCTTGTTTGTCTATTATTTCTTTTCTTATTTTTTCTTGCTTAATTGTTTCTGCCATTCTTATTTTTTCCTGTTCTTCTAACAGAGTGGCTTTTTTATATAATTTGTCAAAAGCTTCTTTTAAATTTTTTTGTTCGTTCTCCAAAAGATTTTTTATTTTAATTGGCGCCAGCTTGCTGTCCTCGGTTAGTTTATTGTCTTTATAATTAAATTTCTCAAAAATTTCTTTACTTGTGGCGTCATTTTGAAGTCCAAAGAAGTTATATAACTCATTATCAATAATCTCTAAGCAGCGATTATTATTCAACAAATTAATAAAAACATCTAAGTTATTGAATCGGTTTAGTGGATTTATTTCAAGTGCTTTGATAATTATATTATTAGTAAAAAGAGATATTTTTTTATCAATTTGTATGGATTGTTTTAAATTATTCGCGGTTCTGAGATTTGCATCAATCGGTATTTCTCCGGTTGTTATGGTGTAAAAAGTTGCTCCCAGACCATAAATATCCGTAAATATTCCGCGTTGTTGTTTGGCATCATATTGTTCAGGTGCGGCATATCCTTTTGAAAGTGCGATGGAATCATCTAATATCTGGTGGATAATAAAATCTCTGGTTGTGCCAAAATCGGTTAAAACGGCTTTATTTTCTTCAGTGATGATAATATTATTTGGCTTAATATCAGCATGTAGTATTTTTTTAGTATGTATGTTTTTAAGTGCCTCAGCGATTTGTAAGATAAAATTTGTTGCCATGTATTCCGATAATACGCCGTTATTAATGATGTATTTTTGCAAACTAATTCCTTCAACGAAATACATAACATAATATGCGGTATTATTTTCTTCAAAACAGTCGGTCACCTTAGCTATATTAATGTGGTCGTCTATTAGTGATAGATTTTTAGCATCTTCTAAGAAGCGCTTTTTTAGGTCGGTAAAAATTTTCCCGGTCAGATGTTGTGAGGTGACCAGATTTTTAGAATTTCTAACAAATCCTCGCATGAAGAACTCTTTAATTGCAACTTTTTGATACGTGATTTTATTTGTCGCAAGGTAAGTTACTCCAAAATCTCCTTGTCCGAGCAGTCTCTCTATGACGTATTTATTATTTTGCAAGACATCTCCTACTTTAAGCGGACTCTCGGCATCCGATATATTTTCTTTTGGTTTAGAAAATAGCGTTTTTAGTTTATCAAACATAATAAAGAAATTTTTAGTTTACAAATCAATCTTTTTCAAACCTATTCAACTTTATTCTGTAATTTTTCAAGTTGTCTTTTCATCTCAGATATTAAATCTTCTTTATACTTTAATTCCGCTTCTTTTTGCACTAATTGTTCTTTTGTTTGATTAATAATCTCGTCTTTTTGATTAATAATCTCGTCTTTTTGATTAATAATCTCGTCTTTTTGATTAATAATCTCGTCTTTTTGCACTAAAGC
>DYQJ01000299.1 GCA_020719345.1 Draconibacterium orientale
GCAACTTTGCCAAAGTTGAAAACTTTGGCAAAGTTTTAATTACGAAACAATTACAGAAGAATAAAAGTTAAAATTGTAACCGTTTTGAGTATATTTGATTATAAATTATGGTTCTTGAATGATTTTTGTGGAATTTTTTGCGAAACTCTGCGAGAAACTTTGCGAAACTCTGCGAGAAATTGATAATCAAAAGTTTCACGCAAGATTTAAAATCTAATTTCGTAAAAAATCATCTATTCCACAAAAATCATTCAAGAACCTAAATTATATATATCCCATAATTTATTATACACTCAATTAAATTGATAATTAACAGTATAAAATGACAAAAATTTATTTATTAGGGTTAAATTTAGCCGAACTGACAGAAATAGTAACGAGTCATAATTTTCCAAAGTACACTGCTTTACAACTTGCACAATGGCTGTATCAAAAGCGGGTCACTAATTTTGAGCAAATGTTAAATATTTCTAAAAAAGTAAGACAAGTTTTGTCGGAGAATTATGAAATAGGTTATCATAAATATTTACAGGTTCAGACCTCCACAGATGGCACAAAGAAATATCTTTTTGAGTATCCGAACAATAAATATATAGAGACCGCTTACATTCCCGATGAGCAGAGACACACTGTTTGTGTCTCTACTCAGGCGGGGTGCCGCATGGGATGTTTGTTTTGCATGACCGCAAAGCAAGGATTTAAAGACAATTTGAATAGTAATGAAATATTAAATCAATTATATAACATTGACGAGTCATCAAAAATAACAAACATAGTTTACATGGGCATGGGCGAACCATTTGATAACACTGCCGAAGTTATTAAAACAATAAATATTCTCACTTCGGAATATGCAAATCAAATGAGTCCTAAGCGTATAACGGTCTCTACAATAGGAATAATTCCTAAGATGGAAGAGTTTTTGACGCAAACTCAAGCGCATATAGCGGTCAGCATGCACAATCCTTTTTCGGAAGAACGCCGAAGTATTATGCCAATAGAAAATAAATACAAAATAGAAGATGTCGTGCAAGTGTTAAAGAAATATGATTTTGAGAAGCAAAGACGGTTGTCATTTGAATATATTATGTTTAAAGATTTCAATGACTCTCCTCGTCATGCGAATGCGCTTGTGAAGCTTTTAAGCGGATTAAGCTGCCGCATCAACTTAATACGGTTTCACAAAATCCCTAACGTACAATTAGATGGCTCTGATACACAGACGATTCTTAATTTTCAGAAAAAACTAAATGACAAAGGTATAATAACGACCATTCGCACTTCGCGTGGCGAGGACATACAGGCAGCATGCGGACTACTTTCTACCTACCGCGAAAATCGGGTGATAAATTAGAAAAGAGACTATTGCTTATTTACGTTTCTTTTTTCCATGCGAGTAGAGTTCGGTAATCTATTTTGCTTCCGTTGTTCTTAAAATATCGTTCCACGTCTTTCAAATTATTTCCGAATATTTTTAAAGCCCATTGCACAAACTCTTTATGATATTCAGATTCCATTTGCGCTATAGTTTTTTCGGTGGAGAAGTTATAACCGTTATTAATCATCTTGTCGGTGTGATATTTTTCAAATTCGGCTATCGTATATTCTTCGACATCTTTATAGTTTGTTGCCCTTTGCGTTTCGGTATTAAAATCGGAGAAAGTCTTGTAATATATGGCTATTGTTTGCAGGTCTCTAAAATTTCCGTATAGGTCTTGTCTTAGCAGCCATTCCACAAAAGAATTTTTGTTAGGCGCTTCTTCGCGTTCCCCAAATTTCATCTGCTTCCAAATATTTCGCCAGTCTTCTATTCTGTCGTTGGGAGTCTCGCGAAGCGAAGGAATTTCTATTATGAGTTGCGAAATTCGGTCGTAAAAATCGGGAAGTAAGAGTTTTTTTAGTTCTTCTATTTTTTTGTTTGTGGCAAAAATAACTTTACAGCTAATGGTTTCGGATTGTATAGCGCCTAATCGTCTTATTTTGAAGTTGTTATTATCATCGGTTTGTAGTGCTATCATCAGTTTTGCTTGCACTCGTTTGCTAAGATGATGCACTTCGTCAAGAAATAGGATATTTTTGTTTGCGTGTTGGAATAGTCCTTTGTTGTCGTGATATGCTCCTGTAAATGAACCTTTTATGTAACCAAAAAGTTCACTCTCTGCCATCGTATCATCGGCAAAAGAAGCGCAATTGGCAGATATTATTTCATATTTTTTTTGTTGTAAATTGATGTCGTTCACTAATTTAGTTTTTCCCACTCCTCGTTCTCCGAGTATTAATATTGTAAAATCGGAGTTTATAAAATTTTTTATCTTTAGACTCGCTAATTTTCTTACCGGCGATTTGCTATTTTCAAAGATATTTATTTTGTTAGAGATGTTGGACATAATATTTGTCGGTACCTCTTGAATATTGAAACATTTGAATCTTTTATCTTCGCCTTCAGATTTTATGTCATAAACAGTTATCAAGCGGGAGTTGGTAGGAAGCATATTTAGTTCGCCAAGTATGTGCCAGACTACTTGCGCTTCGGGTGAGCCAAGCGAGATATTAATAAAGAAATTGCTATCTTCAAAATCTTTTTTCAGTTTTTTTAACCAGATATTAAGTTTTTCGGCTATTTCTACCGGGTCTTTTAAGTTATTTATTTTCAAGTTCACAAAATCAATTTTATCTTTGTACAACTCGGCAGCATTGCTCATCTCTATCAGCCATTTGATTTGACTTTTAATAGGGAAATGCTGGATATCTCGCCATATTTGTGTCTTATATATCTCAAATTGTTCCGGATATTTTTGATACACATATTCAAGTTCTCGGCTGAGGCAGTCGTCTTCTTTTATCCAATCAAGTGACAGTAGTTCTTGCCAGATGTTAAGTGTTCCATCTTTAATTATTTGAGAATCTCCAAGAACAGTATAGCGATAGTAAAAACGTCGCGAAGCAATTTTGTCAAAAGTCTCTTGCGGAGAGGTCAAATAATAAACTTTATCAAAGACGAAACCTTTTTTTATAGGAGAATTAAAGACTTCGTGCATTTCTATTTGACTAACTCCTTCGCAATAGATAGATGTGGCTTTATGATTAGCTTTACCCGCATAAAAAGCCGACAAGATATGTTTGAAAAAAGCTATTCCGTAAACATTATAATGCCATGTAATATAAATATTTTTCATCTGAACCGAATTTTATTAAGCAAAAGTGTAATAAATTTCGCTTATAAGTAAAATAAAACAAAAATAAACAAAAAAAAAAATGATTATCAAAAAACAAAGAATATTTTTGCAAAAATTATTAATAACTATTTTTAAGAAATATGAATGAAGTAAAAAATTCAAATGGGAAATTGATGTTTAAAATCAATTATTTAGAAGAAGTATGGATACCAGGTATGGCTGAGGCAGGTTTAAAGTTTTTTGCACATATACATTCAGATAACGTATTTACTCAATTATCGGCAAGTAGAATAGTATCAGAAAGTAAACATGGCATAGAATTTAGACATTTTAAAGATGAGAGCATAGCGAAGAAGTGGCTTTTAGAACGTTAACTTTTATTCTTATGTAATTGTTTCGTAATTAAAACTTTGCCAAAGTTTTCAACTTTTTGGCAAAGTTGCCGTTTATAGCATAGATAGTCTTAAACAATTAATGCTAAATTATTTTAAAATTAAATTATGATAATTTTATTTATCAACTCCGTAGGAGTTGTACTTTAATAACCACCGATGCAATCGGTGGATAAACAAAAAATAGTTCTCAACTCC
>DYQJ01000300.1 GCA_020719345.1 Draconibacterium orientale
GTCTACTTTTTAGAAAAAGTGAGAACTACTTTTTTGAATTTATGAAAGATGCCCATAATAGCAATATTTTCTGCCAATATATTAGCTGTTCGGTACCCTTTTCCTGCGGAGGCACGTATGGTAGTTTTTTTGGTTATATTATATTTGGTATGCAATCTCGGAGTGGCAAAAGTTCCGTATTTAGAATTAAAATCTAATCGGTATCCTAGTATTAAATTAAACTTTTCCAGATAGTTATAAGTATATTGAGCAAAAATTCCGGGGACAAGTTCTTTTTTTAGGTATGAGTTATTATTAAGTTCTTCGTAAAAATCATTTAACATGTAGCTTGTACCGGCATTTATTTTATGATTGGTATTAACAATAATCGCTTGAAAAATAATATTTGCATAAATGTTGTTTTCGTGGGCGTTATATATATTTTTTCCGTATAAAGAGTTTTGATTGTGTATATTAGCTCCAAAAATAGTTCCTATACTCATCTTGGTATTTGGAATGAGAAAACCTATTTTAGAAAAGAACTCGTAGCGTCTTGTTTTTATGTCTATTCCGTATAATTTATTTCCGATGTTTTCTTTATTTTTAATATATTCAACTTGTCCGCCTTCTCTTTTTTCGTCGAGAATTTTGACGCCTATTTTTCCTTCTATCATTTTGGCTATTTCAAATTCCCATCTGTTTACAAAATTAAGCTGGGTAGTGAGTGGAATGTCAAGAAAACTATCCTGATTCATGTCTTTAATTGTTTGTAGAGTAGAAGCATGCAAAAGGAACATAGTAGCCAGATTCGGATTAATCTTTATCTTTGTATTAATATTCGTTTCTACTCGTCCCTCGTCATTGGCAAAAGTATTAAAATAAAATTTCTCACTTTCTTTTGGTTTTTTGAGTTCCACATTTATTTGTCCGGTCGTGGACTCGTAACCGTTGAGTACGCTTGCTGTTCCTTTAGAAATTTGAATTGACTCCATCCATGGACCTGGCACAAATGCAAGTCCGTAATTAGTAGCGAGTCCACCAGTGGAAGGCATATTTTCTATCAAAAGTTGAGTATATACTCCGGCGAGTCCTAACATTGTTATTTGCTTAGCTCCGGAGACGGCATCAGTAAAAGCCACATCTACGGAGGCATTGTTTTCAAAACTTTCGGCGAGGTTACAGCAAGGTAGTTTTTCTAATCCTTCGCTTGTGATGTGCTGGGTATAAATAGGATTTATGGAGGAGATATATTGTCCGCTTCGTCTTTCATATACGACTACTTCGGAGAGCTCTAAATCCGATTTAAGTAAAAAAGTTATTTCTTTTATAGTGTTATCTATTTTTATGGTGTCATTTTGAAATCCTAAAAAACTTGCTATCAGCAAATTAGAAGTCGGATTTGTAGTTATATTAAAATTCCTTTGTTGTCGGTGCTAACTCCTGTGGTGGTGTTAGCCCAATAAACGTTCGCACCTGCCAATTCTTCTTCTTTCAAAACTCCTGTATGCGAATCTATACCTTTAACTGTTCCTTTAATTTGTGAATAACAACTAATTGTTATTAAGGACATTATTATTATTATACTGAATATTGATTTCATGTTATTTATTTTTTTGATTATTATTTTATTTTACTCAAAGCTAACTTTGCAGTATTTTAAGCTAACCGCAAAATAGTAAGTCCGCAGAAAATTAAACTTATGAGGAATAAAAATAATCAAATAATAAATTTACATAAAAATATAAACAACAAATTTGTCTGATATTTTGGTGGACTCAGCGAATTGGATTTTAAAAAATCATTTTTTAGTAAGACAGGAAAGAAATTGTAAAAGATAATATTCGGGATTAATAGAACATCTGTAAAAAAGATTTTGTTTAATGATATTAAATATTTGACATCAAGTTTTAATATTCTTGTTTCATAGCTGCAACACCTATTTTCTACAATATCTGTATTTTTTATTTCATTTTCCGATGTCTCTGATTTATATCTATTTGAATTATCACAACATTCATTTATAGAATTACATTTCTTGTTTATTTTGCAAAAATGTTCATTTAATTCTTTTATAATGCTTATTTCTAAAATATTACAAGTCGCGCAATAATGTTGATATAGTTTTATTCCGTTTCCTGATAAAACTATATTAACTGCTAATAAGATAGATAATATTTTAGTAAAAAAGTTTTTCATTTTCGTAAAAGAGTAAATATTTTAGAAAAAATATCTTTTGCAACTTCGTCTTTTGGTTTTAACGGGAATTGTTCGGCAGAATTTTTGTCAATGATAACTATTTGATTAGTATCATGTTTGAATCCCGCACCTGTAGTATTTAATGAATTAAGTACGATAAAATCAAGATTCTTTTCTTGTAATTTTTTTGTTGCGTACTCTATTTCATTATCCGTTTCCAGCGCAAAACCTATGGTTATTTGGTTTGGCTGTTTAGTTAGTGATAGTGTTTTTGCTATATCTATTGTTTTTTTGAGTTCTATCGTTAAAATGTCCGTATTTTTTTTATTTTTAGTTTGCGATTTTATAACAGACGTGTAATCGGCGACTGCAGCGGCAAAGATGATGATATCTGCATCTTCAAAGTGTTGTTTAGTAACATTATACATTTCTTCGGCAGATGTTACATTCAAAAGAAGGATATGAAAGTCTTGTGGAGGTTTGACACTTGTTGGCCCTGCCACTAACGTTACATTAGCACCTAATTCGGCTGCGTATTGAGCGAGAGCAAATCCCATTTTACCGGAGGAGTAATTACTAATAAAACGAACGGGGTCTATCATTTCTTGTGTTGGTCCTGCTGTGATGAGGATATTTTTATTTTCTAATATACTCACTCGGCAAAAATATTTTTTTACTGTCTCTACAATAATTTCGGGTTCCTGCATTCTTCCTTTTCCAATTAATCCGCTTGCTAATTCGCCTGAGGCAGGGTCGATAGAAATATTGCCGCGTTGTTTAAGAATTTCTATATTTTGCTGTGTAGCTTTGTGATGATACATATCTAAGTCCATCGCAGGTGCGAAAAAAACTACTGACCGCGAAGATAAATAAGTAGTAAGCAACAGGTTATCTGCTATGCCATGTGCCATTTTAGCTATCGTATTTGCGGTAGCCGGCGCAATAAGATATGCGTCTGCCCATGTAGCGAGATCTACGTGACTATTCCATTGTCCGTTTTCGGGGTCAAAAAATTCCACCAATACCGGATTCTTTGAGAGAGTAGATAGAGTCAGTGGAGTAATAAATTTCTTTGCTAACTCGGTCATTATCACTTTTATATTCCATCCTTCTTTTTTCAACAGACGAATAATGGTAGCCGTTTTATAAGCGGCAATACCTCCTGTCACCCCGACAATAATATTTTTTCTAAACATAATACAAAATTATAATTTCTTTAAAATTAACGTATCTATAACGGATTTTTTATCATTAACAACTGCGCGCATCAAATTATAATAGTCAAAAAAATTACCATAGTTTGAGAATTTTGACAACCTAAGATAATGTATCTCGTAGAGATATAAATATTGGTTTAGTTGCATTTTATATGCGGCAAAATTAAGAATTTTGTCTTCTACTATGTAATTGACAAATAAGACATTAGTATCTGCAAACATAGTATTAATCAAACTAATCGTGTCATTACCTAAGCACTGGCCGCTTTTGGTCATAAAATATTGATAACGTAAAAAAATGGTGACTTTCTTGTAAAAAGCCCAAAAAT
>DYQJ01000301.1 GCA_020719345.1 Draconibacterium orientale
AGCTTGCTAAATTTCAATCGGTTAATTTTTGAAAAATGTCATACATATTGTAATATTGCTTGATTTTTTAAATTTGCTTTCATGACCTTAGATTTTATACGTTTATAATTTAGTCAAGTTACGAAACATTTTTAGAATATTACAAGAAAAATTCATTCATTTTTTAATTATTTTTAACTATTTTTATAAATGTTTATTACAATTTACATAATGGAATACAAACAAGTCTTCTTTTATTGAAATTTAGATTAGACAATTTTTTTGAAAATTGTCTAATCTAAACAATCAATTTTGCAAGTGAAAAAAATATTTTTTATTTTGCAAATAATTTAGCAAAAGTGAAAAAATAATTGTAATTTTGAGAAAATTTTAAATTTATGAAAAAAATATTTTTAACCTTAATCTTTTTATTTACAACATATTCTGAAACAATTAAAGTAATAAAATTATGATAGACCTTACATTAGAGAACATAAAACTAAGAAGTTTTAACGATACCGTTGTCAACTACTTTTAAGCATAAAAGCAAGATGTCAGCAAAAACGGCAAAAGGTGTATGACTTTAAGAAGAATTACTTGCATTTCAAAAATATTTTGTAACTTTGTAAAAAACATAAAGTATATCAGAAAATGGAAACGATAAATTATAGTAAAGTAACATTAGAAATATTAAAATATAAATTCGGTTTAAGAAAAAACAATAATAACGAATTAATAAATCAGTGGTTTGAAAAATCGAAAGAATATACGCTTGATGATTTTGAAAACCGATTTATAGAAAAATATCAAAAACTTCTTATTTCTAAAGTAGAATTGTGGAACGAATTTGAATTAAGTGAACATTTTTTAGGTCCAATAATGACATTAGTTGACTTTAATACCGAATATTTTTCTATGTTTGCCGAACGAACAATAGAAGTTCAAACCGAAAAATTTTTACTCACAGGAAAAGCCGATATACTTGTGGCAAGTGGCGAAACCGAACCCATAAGTCCTTATTTTTGTTTACAAGAATACAAACGTCAAACCGACCCAAACGGCAATCCTCAATTTCAAGTAATTGGTGAAATGTACGCAGCTTCGCAAAAAAACAACAATTCCTTTCCTATTTATGGTATTTCTATATTAGGTAAAACGTGGCAATTTGTTGTATTGCAAAACTATAAGTACAGTTTAAGTTATTCGTTTACAGCAGATAGCATTCAACTATTTGAAATTTACAAAATACTGAAAGCTTTGAAAGATATTTTAATTGAAAATGCAATAAAAGAATGCGGTAAAACAATAAATTAAAGCACAAGACGCAAAGAAATAAATCGTTTTGGCTACCCGTATAAAGTTGGACAAAGTTTTCACCAGATAAAAACATAAAAGAGCCAATGTTCCTATGTGATTTTAAACATTTTATTTTGTCCAACTTTATACGGATAGCCCATTTTTGTATAAACCTAATTAATAACCAGATTATAAGTTACTATCTGTCCTTTGATATTAACTTTCATAATATAAGTTCCTTTTGCGTGACGTGTTAAATCTATTGTTTTTTGCTCGCCGTTGCTGACATTTTTTAATCCTGCCGAGTAAATAAGTTTATTATCAGCGGTATATATATCTATCAACATACGTGTTTTGGCTTCGCAATCAAATTGTAAGGTAAAAATACCATTGCTTGGATTAGGATAAATAGCGATTGCTTTTTCATAATTAATTGTAGGTAATCCGGTTTCAAGAGTAGTTGCTTCGGATTCTATGTAAGAAGTATAAAAAACATTATCTATTACAGTCCATGCTCGGTAGTAATAAAGCGTAGCAGGAGTCAAACCGATATGGTCAAATGTCTTATTAGCACCGATATAAATAATTTTTCCGCCGCCTTCTATTTCTTGTCCTTCGGTATAAGTAGTTCCGTTTTTTGGTGTTCCAAACTCGCCTGTTTCGGAATAAGCTAATACGATAGGAGCTTCATCTGCTCCAAGTAGCCAATCTAATGTAATTAAATCTTTTGCTTTGGCAGTGGCTACGAGATTAGCCGGAATGTTCAAATCTATAAAGTCCACGCATGTAATTTTGGTCATTGCAACTCCTCCGTATTGATTAGTGTACCAGAAATGCTTATTATTAACCGGATCCACACACATACCAGAATAGTCTCCCCAACGTTCTGAAGCTGTTTGAGAATTAGTTCCCGCTTGTAATGAGATTTCTGCTATGTCTAAAATTCCGGTAGCTTTGTAATTTTCGTAAGCCGATTGTCCGGTAAGTCGTATGCTTGGATACATGCTGCTGCTTGAAATAGAATACCCTAAAGCGATTTCGCCATATTTGTTCATAGAAATTCCGCCTATCCATCGGCTGTTTGCATCCGGTGCATAAGTTCCTTGCTGACGCACTTCCCATGATCCTATATTTTTTCTTAGCTCGTACCAGCGTATTCCTGCATGGTCTGTATCGTCCACATCCACAGTGTGACAAATGACAATTGTTTGATAATCACCGAAGTTGATATATTGCGCTCTGTACATTAAAACTTGCGGTATTCCGTCTATCTTTTGTGTTGTTCCTTTTTGAACAATATTTTCCCAGCCGCCTTCAAAATTGCTGTCAAAATCTTCCACTATAATTCTTTCGGTTCGAGCAAAAGTAGAAGTCGTAGGAGTAGTCCAATTAACTTTACATTCATAAATCCATAGTTCGTCATCCGTTCCGTTCCATGCATCATCGGTCATTGTAATAAACAAACCTGGGGTATTTGCCGGAGCATAATCCCAGTCGCAATCAAGAGGTAATATACAATTGAAACCATCTATCGTACCTGGTTTGTTCGGATTGTTGAAACCAACATATTTAGGCGAATTTGCTCCTGCCATCATAGCTGCTTTTTCAAAGGCATAAACATTACTACCTCCGCTTGTATTAGTAGCCATATAATAAGCATCTTCCCATATACCAAATTTCATATAATCAGGCATTTGATTCATAGGAAACGAATAAGAATCCCAGTTTCCAAGCGGGTCCGATGTTTGTGATATTGCGATGAGCATATAATAAAGTCCATCTACTTCAAATTGGGAGAACAACCATCGTTCAGCCACTTCGTCATACAAAATAATAGGGTCGCCGTCATCAGAACCTCCTCAGGTTAATTCACTTGGGAAGAATTCACTTAAATATCCGCTTGCTAATTTAGCACCAGTAGCTTTGTCATAAATAGTATAAGTATCGTTAATTGTTTGAATATAATGATTCAAACCTACCACTCCATTACAATCAGGTGGAGTCCATGGACTTTTTTGTCCTTGCCAATTGCTAATAATTTCTGCGGTAGATTTAGAACGCACAAAGTTTTTTTGCCAAACAGGGTCATCTCCCTTCGGATAGGCAATGTCTATGTATGGATACTCGCGGATACGCAGCATGGGGTTACGTACGAAATTTCTTTGCGAAATGGTATCATAATCCTTTGTTTTTGAAGGAATTACAACTACGTGGTCTACGGCGGTGCCTGTTTTGTTTGGGGCTACCTTCTGTGCCTGCACTTTTGCGCCACAAAAGATAATTGCAAACAATGCTAAAAGAATAAAATTACTTCTCATAAAGTTCTTGTTTAAGATTATTAAAATAAAGTTTTTTAAATAAAGCTATAAAATAAAAGTATAAAAAGTTGGTAGCGTATAAAAATAGTGACCAAAATTCAAATTTACTGATTTTT
>DYQJ01000067.1 GCA_020719345.1 Draconibacterium orientale
AATAAAATAAATAGCGTGTTTAGTCACCATTATTTTACGCTATCAAAATATTATAATATTTTGCAAATTTACTGATATGAAACTACAATTTTAGGTATAAATTATTATAATTTTATAAAGAAAAATGTATAATTTTGTGGCAGTTTGTGGGAGGTGTTTTTTGGAAAAGTTATAGTTTTTTATATTATATTTGCCACGAAAACACGAAAAGGTTAGATTATTTTGATTTTCATTCCACTGATAACTATAATCGTCTGCAATGGTTACGAGTTTGTAGTAACAATGTATTTTGAGGGGGCTACCAATTTTTGAAGAATAAATTTCTGTAAAATAAAAAAAGGTTGACTTAACGATAAGTCAACCTTTTCAAAATAAAATCAAACTATAAACAATTACTTATTTTTTCCTACAAACGAGAGGATTCCTACCGCACAAGTCTTTTTATCTTCATTTTCATCTTTAAATCGGATAGATACGTAGTACATACCAGATTTTTGGCACACAAAATCAAAGCTAGAAATATCAGTGTTGCTTGTTCTGTCCCAAGTAGAAGCATACGGACTTGACTTTTCGGGGTTTTGACTGTCGTATAAAGTCAGTACCACTTTATCTTCGAATCCATCTGGAGTGCATATATTAAATCTATAGTGAGTTCCTTTATTTAAAACTACAGTCCACTTGGTTCCGGAATCTTCATCGCTTGTGGCTTTTTTAAGTTTTGTATTAAAATCTCTAAGATATATAGCACCACCTGTAAGAGAAGCACACGTATATACTAGTTGTTGTTTGCACTGTGCATTTGCAAGATTACTAATTCCTAAAAAGAAAAAAACAAAAGCAAGAATTATTGTGATTTTTTTCATATTATAAAGCTATTAATTTATTACGCACTTTTTCAATTATTTTAATAATGTTATTAAGTTGTTCGTCGGTCATTACTACGATACTTTTTTCTGATGGTGTTATAACTAATCTACCGTCGATGACTTCGGATTTAGGTTCTCCTTTTTCATATCTAATAGCGACATTTTCGTAGGCTTTCTTAATTTCTTCGAAGTCTTCTACAATACCTTGGAAATAAGCTTCCTTTTGATAGACCTTCAAAATAGGTAGCAAATTGTTAAGTATAGTTTTTTGTTCGCCTATACTTTCTCTAAGCGCTTCGCTGCTTTGTTCGGCTGCTACTTGTGTTGCGAGGAATAGACCTTCGAGCCATACTCCGGTTACCACGAGGGCGCTAAGATTACTTCGGGCGTTGCTTCTAAGATGTTCATCCATTTGATGAAAGCTTGTAACAGATAGAAACAACAAAGAGTCGAGATTATCATTGCTTGTAGCCAATCTTTTTAAAGTTTGAAAGTCAAAGAATTGTCCTACTCTTAAATCATCTGCTACACGTTTTATAACAGTCAGGTATTCCACAATTTGTGTTGTTTTTTTATAGACGTTCAGGTAACCGAGGTCTGCACTCAGTACTCCGAGGGCGAAAGCTTTTTTGAAGTTAGTGTCGTAGTTCTCTACGAGTTCTGTAGATACTATGTACTTTTTAGAAAACGGGACTTCCATGTTTTCTATAAGCGCTGCCATTTCTACCGGCGAGGAGAAGCTCTGTATAACTTCATTGATTGCTGCTTCATCTATGACTATTACGTCGTCGGATTCATTGATTATATCATCTAACTTGTATTCTTTAGTACTTGACCCTCCGCAGCCAAAAAAGGTCGTCAACAAAAGTATAAAGGATAATAAAAAGAGATTCTTTTTTAGCATAATGTATTATTTTGATTATAACGATATTTTTTCTTATTAAGTATATAAATTAATTATCTTCTTCAATTTTAGGTTTTTCTTCTGTTTTAGGTTCTGGTGTTACTACTTTCTTTTTACTACCTTTATATTTATCAATAATTTTGCCAAAATTTATTTTAGAAGAAAAAGTTATCAATTTTTTTAGATGTTCGTAAAATAGCGGGATATATAATAATATACTCATTACCCAAATAACTAATACATTAAACCAATAAGTATCAAAATATGTACCCAAAAAATATTTTTCAGGGGCGTAGAAATGCGATCTAAAACCGATGAAGTTAGTGTTGTCGGCATCCATGTATATAGGGTCAGTTTGTTGCACTAATTTATCTCGGTATCTTAGTATTTTATATTTTTCAAAAGTTTTAGTAACTATATCATCTAAGCTCTCGTTGTGATATCTATTTCGTTTATTTATATAGTCTCCCGGGTGATTTTCATTAAGATAGTTTTTAATTTTCTCTATTTTAGCATCTGCTTCTTTAAAAACATTATTATAATAATTATTGAGTTCGTTTAGGTATTCTAATGTTTCTTCATATACGTCGTGGTCAAATTTTCCGAGTTCCATTTCTTCTATTTCATGGAGTTTGACTTTAGGTGTTTTTCGCATTTCACGTATTATTTCACTTTTAACTACCCATAGTCTGTCCACAATAATTTCATTAATAGAGTCAATGTTTATTTCTGGGTCTATAACCATGCTTTCAGCTTCGTCTGGGTCATTACCTGCAATTTCTACGTATGCGAAATAGGCTTCGTTCAAGTTATCAGTCAGTGCGGGTATATAATGCACAATTTTATAATCTGCTTGACTAAGTCGTTTGTTAATAGTAAACAAATTTTCCTTATCCGTTCCAATGGTATTGAATTGGTTGTTTTTAAATTGATAGACCATTAGTCCTTCATAAGACCATCGTGATGCCATGAATTCGGCTATTACGGGAACTTTATCTACACTTCCGAGGAATCTATTTAATTTATCAAAGCTAAACATTGCTCCACCGAGTGACATTTGCGGTATCATCAGTAGTGGTATCAGTATATAAATGGTAACAGCCGAGTTAAAAGTAGCGGATATATTTAGTCCCATCATATTAGCGAAGACAAAAACGGAGAATAACATTAGCCAATATTCAAAGTACATTCCCCAGATTCCTAATATAGTATTTCCTACGAGGACGAATAGCAGTGCTTGTACTGCCGATATGATAGTAAGTATCATTATTTTAGAGACTAAATAGCTTGAGCGGCTGAGATTTAGAAATTCTTCGCGTTTGAGAATTTTTCTATCTCTAAAAATTTCTTCTGCGCTGACAGTAAGTCCGAGAAATAGTGCTACCACAATACTCATGAAAATATAAGGTGGTATGTTTTCGTTGTCGTATAAGATATAGTCCGAGGAGTTAGGGTCTGCAATGTATCTAATAATGAAGGCGAGGATAAAACCGAGTAGAGGCGCTTCACCGAAATTGATGATTATATATTGGCTGTTACTAACCTTAGTAAAAAAGTCTCGTAGCGAATATATTTTGAATTGAGTAAACCAGTTAGGAATGTTCAAGTTTTTCAGTGGGTCTTCTTTGACGGTATCTACCCTTTCAATTTTAATTTTAGTATAGAAGTTTTCTTCCCATTTTTGCGGGGATATTTTGCGGTTCGGGGTATATTGTCCGAATTCATCTACCATTTTAGATTCAAGTATATTAAAAATAATTTCTGGAGTCACGTTACCGCAGACGGGGCATTCTCCCATTTCACTGTTAACTTGTCCGTCTATTTTTTTGAAATATACAAGTGCTTCTACTGGGTTTCCATAGTATGCCATGTAACCTCCTGTGTCGAGGATAATCATTTTGTCAAACATTTTATAGATGTCCGATGATGGCTGATGTATTACGACAAAAATGAGTTTTCCTTTCAAAGTTAATTCACTTAGTAAATCCATCACGTTTTCAGAGTCTCTGGATGATAATCCAGAAGTAGGTTCGTCTACGAAAAGTATAGAAGGTTCTCTGATGAGTTCTAATGCTATATTAAGCCGTTTACGTTGTCCTCCGCTGATGAGCTTATTAAAAGTATTTCCTACTCTAAGGTCTTTACGTTCGAAGAGTCCGAGACTTTGTAAAGTTTTATTCACGAGTTCGGTAAGTTCTTGTTCGGTTTTGTTTTTAAAGCAGAATTTAGCATTAAAATAGAGATTGTCAAAGACGGTCAGTTCTTCTATCAAGAGGTCATCTTGCGGAATGTATCCGATGACTCCTTCAAGTTTACTTTTATCAGTGTGCATGTTTACTCCGTTAATAAGGACTTCTCCTGATGTAGGTGCTGCCATTCCGGAGAGCAAATTAAGGAGAGTAGTTTTACCGGCTCCGCTTGCTCCCATTATACCTACGAGTTTACCTTGTTGTTCGGAGAAGTTAATATCACGTAGTCCTATTCCTCCGGTGACAAATTTGTAGTGGACATTTCTGACGTCGAAAGATAGTTTTGTTAATGATTTGTCGGACAAGAAGTTAGCAACGATGTCGCTATAATATATTGGCTTCCCTTTTGGTAGCTTAATAGTACTTCCGTTTGCGAAGAGGTATATTCTATTATTATTTACGCCGAGTCCATTAAGTAATACGTTCTGGTTTCCGGTATATCTAAGGAAGTATAGTTCTGAGCTTTGTATTCGGAGCAGGATAATACTACCGTTGAGAGCTTCGGAATTAATTTTATGACAGTGTTGGCATGGGACATTTTCGTCGTTGATAATAAGCAGCGCTTCATTGTCAAGTGCCTTAAAGTCGTTTTGTACTACAAAAGTTTCTATGCAGTAGAATTCGTCTTTACTGATATTAAACACTTCCGCTACGGTGTTAATTATCGCCATTCTTTGGTCAGTGAACTTTCTGCTTGTATTAACTAATTCGAACAGGCGCACGAGTACTACGACTTTCTGTTTCTGATTCAAAGTCTTATTAATCTTCTTACACAAGCCCAAAATTCTGACCGAGTCTTTGACGGAAGTTAATTGTTTGGATTTTTTCTTTTTAACACCTTCTTCTTCGGGTTCAGCTGCAGTTGGTTCACCTACTCCGGCTTTAGCTTTGAATCTTGCGAGGTAGTCTACCACAGCTTCATTACCGAGTTGTTGTGTCAAGAAGCTTTCTACAAATTTAACTTCCATGTCATCAACACCTTCGTCTTGTTTTGCTATAATTGCAAATAGTTGTATTAAGGCATTAAGTATTTCTTCACTCATGTTTTATCTGTTTCAAAATGAATTAATAACAAAGCAGTAAGTAATTTTTAAATTATAAGTTATTATTTAATTTTTACTAACTAACCGGAAAAAATATAATATTAAAAAAATTAATCTATTGAGTAGCTTACCTGTTCAAATGGTACTTCCACTATATCAGCATATTCTTCTCCAGCTTCTTCCATGTCTTCGTCGTCGTCTGGATAGTGCCACCTGACAAGTACGTTGTTTCCGTTGTCGTACATTTCTTCTAATTTTAACAATACATCCAGTAGGAGTTTCGAGGATGCGGTATTAAAATATTCTAATTTGAAGTTGAATACCGTTTGTGGTAGTGGTGCTTTTGCGTAGTCGTCCAGCCATTCAAGTATTGGCTCGTAGAAAGCTACCACGTCTTCTGGTAGTGACCGTCCGGATATTTCAAATATTGGTTCAGCCGGGTTCGCATCTAGTATTACTTTAGGAGTATCATCTGACCCTTGAATTTTTATTACTTGCATAACTTTATAATTTTTATCTTTTATTAATCTTTTAACCTTGAAATTGTTGATGTTAAAACAAAAAATGATTTTTCGTCATCTATTTTTAAGAAGCTGTAAATAAGCTTTTGTCCTGTTTTTCTTGCTATATCAATAAACCCCAGCCCAGCGCCTCCTTTTTCAGAGAGTCGTCCTTCTCTAATTTGCTGTTTGTAGAGTAAGTTTAACCCGTCTTTGTCGAGGTTGTTGATATTCTCAAGTATTCTGGTGAGGTCGTCAACTTTTTCATTTTTGACTACATTACCAGTTGTCACGTTGTACTCTGTCTCGCCTTTGCTCACCATAAAAATACCTCTGCCATCTTTAGAAGAGACCACACTGTTTCTATTTTCTGCATGTTTACTAATATTTTGTAAACACTCTACCATTACGTGAAAGACTTTCTTTTGAACAGAGTTATAATCTTGTTCGCGTGTCATGTTGTTTTCTGTCAAAGAAGTGAACGCTTTTGTAATTTGGTGTGTTATCTCACCTTCATACGCCAAGTTAATATTGTTTTTCTTCATTTTAACATAAAACTCGTACACAAAGTCTAATGATTCCTGCTTATTTTTTAAATCTGCCATAGTTTTTCAAAATTGCAAACTCTTTAATTTTTTAAAATTCTATACCTATTAAAAGAACATCATCTATCTGTTTGGTGTATTTCATCCATTCTCTGAAGTCATTATCAAAAAATTCGTGGTACTGTTTCATAGTAAGCGCTGCATTTTCGGTAATAACTTCTCGTATTCGTTGATTCCTATATTTTCGTCCATCAGTTCCTCCTATTTGGTCAGGTAATCCGTCAGAGAAGAAGAACATTCGGTCTCCGGCGTTAAAGTTAACTGTATGATTTTCAAACTTTTTATCTTTACCTTTCTTTGTAGGTATTCCTCCTATTGCTTGGAGTGTTCCTTTGTATTGTAAAAATTCGCCTTCTTTGGTTAAATAGTACAAAGGTCTGTGAGCTCCGGAGTATTCAAGGACACCTGTCTTAAAGTTTATTTTACATAAAGCAATATCCATTCCATCTCTTGCATCTGCGTCAGGGGTGTCTTGTTTTAGAGTTTTTCTTACTCCTTCGTGCAGGTCATCTAAAATTTGTCCGGCATCTTTACTGTTTTCTACACTGACTATACTATTAAGGATAAAGTATCCGATGAATGATAACAACGCTCCCGGTACTCCATGTCCTGTACAATCAATGGCGGCTATATATATGTAATCGTTTTGTTGGTAGAACCAAGGCAAATCACCGCTGACGACGTCTCTTGGCAAATAATAGACAAAAGATTTAGGCAAATATTCTAATATAGATTCTATATTAGGGACGATAGCCGATTGTATTCGTTTAGCATAATTTATACTTTCAGTGATATTTTTATTTTTCTCTTCTATTTCTATCTGTATCTGTTTTTGTTCGGTTATGTCGTGTGCAACAAAGAGTACGGTTTCCAGCTCGTTTTCTTTATTGTATTCAGGTATTGCGTTGAACTGCACTATTTTTTCCGTTTCATCATTTATTTTAGGGAAAATAGTTTCGGTTTCAAATTTTTGTTTAGAATCAACAACTTTTTTCAAAGAATCTTTAAAGAAAGAAGTTATGTCCACGTCTATCGTAACTTCGTCTAATGCTCTCTGTATAATAAGGTCTTTCTTTACGCCGGTGAAACGTTCTACTACAGGGTTTACGTAGAAGAATCTTCCATCTGGGCTAAGTCTGACTATCATATCAGGTGAATTTTCTGATAGCGCTTGCATTTCTCCACTCATTCTTTGAGCTTTATCAGCAACTTTTCTGACAGTTATGTCTCGTGTATTAAAAATAATACCTTGTATTGCGGCGTCTTTCAAGAGGTTTCTTCCAGTTGTTTCGAGCCACATTATTTCTCCGTCCGCTTTAGTAAATTGGTATTCGAAGACAATTACTTCTTCAGGGTTTTCAAGTAGTTTGTCAAAAGCTACTTTCAATTTTCTATTTGCGGTTTCGTCATATACTTTAAATCCGTTTTTACCGATTAGTGCGTCTGCGTCGTATCCTAAAATGTGCTTAATAGAAGGACTTTCATAGGAAACAACTCCTTCGTTGTTATAAATAGAAATAACTTCGGAGGCGTTTTCTAATAACGAGTAGAGTCGTTTTTGTCCTTTTTCGACTTCTTGTATTTGCGCTGCAAGTTTTCTGTTCGTTTCTTCTATCTCTTTTTGAGATAGTTCCATTTCGTATGCGTTCTTTCGCAATTCGTCTTCGTTCTTTTGCAATTTTTTGGTCATATCTTGTGATGCTTGCAGTAGTCTTTCTGTTTTAGTATTAGTTTTTAAGTTAAAAACTGTTTGTGCGATAATTTCACTTGTTTCTTTAATAAGTTTTAATTTACGTTCGGACAGTTCTTCTTCTAAGGAGGCAAATTCTATTACTCCTTGTAATTTGTCGTCCCCTATTAGGGGCGCAATGAGAATAGTTCTGGGTTTTTTATCGCCGAGTATTCCTGAAGATATAGTAATATAATCTTTAGGGATTTCTCGTCTATAAATTATGTCCCTTTCGTATGCTGCTTGTCCGACCAGTCCTTGTCCTATGTTAAATTCTTGTGTCACGTATTTTCTTCTGTTATAAGCGTAAACTGCTATATTAATAAGTTTTTGTTTATCATCATCAAAGAGGTAAAAAGCACCTTGTACGGCTGTGATATAATTTACAAGACTAATAATCGTTTCATACGCTAGGTCTGATAGATTATTATTATGTCTTAGAATATCACCTATAATTTCTTTACCCTTTGCTATCCAGTTTTGTTGATTTTCTTTTTGATAAGTAGAAACCAGGTTGTTTCTCATAATCAATAAAGAATTTCCAATTATGTCATTATTTTGTACTTTCATATCTAAGGAGAAATCTCCTTCGCCTATTTTTTTTGCGTATTCGGAGTTTCTGGCTATTAGTTCGTTTCGTTGTGCTATTATTTCATGCAGACTAATTTCGTTATTAATTTTTTTCCGCATGAATGTATAAAAAATAATTGCCAGCACTATCGGTGCGAGGTTTACGACAAATATTACGGGGTTTTCCGTATGCATCTCCCATATCTCGCTTATTCCGAATTCTATATCATTTGTTCTTATATCTATTAACCAGGCAATTAATGGAAATAGTGCGCCGAAGATAGCTCCCATCAATGTAAATAGGAATATCTTTCTTTTGGCTTCTTGCCTCAACATATCTGTATTATTTTTTTTTTCCATTAATCACGTATTTTTTCAGTTTGTAAACTTATTAAAAAAAATTAAATTTAAAAACTAATATAAAAATTTTTTTATCCAATTATTATATTTTTTGTCAAGCTCATTATCGGTCTCTGCATTAAAATCCTTATTTTCAATATCATAGTTTTTTAATTTATTTTCCAAATCTATTTGTTTTTTTGTTAATTCCAATATATTTTCGGACAATTTATTTTCGGACTGCTTTAGAATTTCTTCTTGTTGCTTATGTTCGGTAATATCTATAGCAAGATACAATATTTTTTTTACATATCCAAATTTATCTTTAATAGGCGTATATTGATTTAGTAGCCAGATGTCATTTCCTGTAGATTTATTTTTTCGTTTCACTGCTATTTGATACAAATTACCTTTGCAAATGTTTTGCCATGTTTTCAAAAATTCTTCTTTTTGTTCGTTTTCTATAAAATATAATATATTCTTGCCTATAGTTTTTTCATAGTTGTATCCGAGTATGTCTCGGTGTTTTTGATTTGCCGAAATAAGATTTCCTTCTACGGTGAATTCTGCTTTCAGAAGTGTTTGGTCTACTGCGGTTATTATACCTTGCATTTCTATTTCGTTTTCAGACATTTTATGTTGGTTTTCGAGGAAGTCTTGGAGAAGTTTGGCATTTTTTTCTTCGGCTTCTTTTTGTTCGGTTATGTCTATTGCGAAGTATAATATTTTTAAGACTTTGTTATTTGCGTCAATTATAGGGGTATATTGATTTAATAGCCAGATGTCTTTGTGAGTTATGGCGTTTTTTCTTTTAACGGTTATTTGATAAGCGTTACCTTGTGTCACATTGTCCCATATTTTTTTAAAGTTTTCTTTTTCAGCGTCTTGCACGAAAGTAAGAATATTTTTACCTTTCCGTTCGTTAAAGTCGTATCCGAGTGTTTCTATATGCTTAGTATTTGCTGAGAGAAGATTTCCGTTGACGGAGTATTCTGCCTTCATAAGTGTTTGGTCTATTGCACTAATAATACCTTTTAGTTCGGTTTCGTTTTGTATCATTTTTTGTTGATTAGCAATAGATTCATTGAGGAGTTTTTCGTTTCGTTCTTCTATTTCTTTTTGCTCGGTTATATCTATAGCCATGTATAAAATTCGGAGGACATTTCCTTTGGCGTCTTTAATAGGCGTGTATTGATTAAGTAGCCAGAGGTCTTTGTTTGTTTTAACACTTTTTCGTTTGACGGGTATTTGATAGAAAATTCCTTCTCGCACTTTTGCCCATAGTTTTTTAAAATCTTCTTTTTCTTCGTCTTGGATAAAGGTTAGAATATTTTTACCTTTTCGTTTTTCAAAATCATAACCTAATGTTTCTATGTGTTTGGTGTTGGCAGAGAGTAGATTTCCTTCTACGGAGTATTCTGCTTTCATTAAAGTTTGGTCTATTGTAGAGATGATACTTTTTAGTTCTATCTCGTTGTTGAGCATTTTTTGTTGATTTTCAATAGACTCGTTAAGTAATTTAGAGTTTCGTTCTTCTATTTCTTTTTGTTCGGAGATGTCAATAGCCATGTAGAGGACTTTCAAAGTGTTGCCGCTTGCATCACGTATTGGGGTGTATTGATTTAAGAGCCATAGGTCTTTACCTGTTTTAGCACTTTTACGTTTTACAGGGATTTGATGCAAATTACCGTCGCAGACGCTTTTCCATAGTTTTTTGAATGATTCTTTTTCTTCGTCTTGTATAAAAGTGAGGATATTTTTTCCTTTTCGTTCGTTGAAGTCGTACCCTAATGTTTCTATGTGTTTGTTGTTAGCCGATAGTAATGAACCTTCTGCTGAGTATTCGGCTTTCATAAGCGTTTGGTCTACTGCGGTGATAATACCTTGCATTTCAATCTCGTTTTCGAGCATTTTTTGTTGCGCTTTGACAGTTTCGTCAAGTAATTTGGCGTTTCTTTGCTCGGTGAGTTTTTGCTCGGAGATGTCGTTGGCGAGATATAATACGCGTATAACTTTTCCGGTCGCATTAAATATAGGTGTGTATTGAGAAAGTAGCCATACATCTTTACCTTCTTTGCTGGATAGTTTTTCTGTTTCTCTGTATGATTGTCCTTCCAATATAGTTCGCCATATTTCTTTGAACTCGGTTTTTCTATCTTCCATGAAGATTGTTTCTATGCGTTTGTTGAGTATTTCTTCTTCGGTATATCCGAGAGTTCGTAGAAATCTTTGATTTACGGAGATTATACGGCTTTCTGTGTTTGTCTCTATTTTTAATAATGTTTGGTCTACTCCTGTTAGAATACTTGTCATTTCAGCTGCACGTCTTCGCGATTCTTCTTGTGTTATTTCCATCTCTTTCATGGTGGATGTAAGTTCTTGTTCACGTTTGGCAAGTTCTTCTGATTGTTTTTGGGATTCTTCGAGGAGCATTGCTGTTCGGGCATTAATTTTGACAGATGCAAAAGTAGCGGCGATGCTGTCTGCGAGTTCTTCTACGAAGCGGATTTCATATTCTTCGAAAGTTCGGAATGCGGCAATTTCTACTACTCCGAGCATTCCAGCTTCGGCTTTAAGCGGGACAATTAAAATACAAGAAGGTGCGGCTTCACCGAGTCCAGATTCTATTTCTATGTAATTTTTAGGGACTTCTGTGATATAAATAGTAGTTTTTTCAAGTGCGGCTGTGCCTACGAGTCCGTCTCCTATATTTATTCTTTTGGTGTAATATTTTTTTCTATCATAAGCAAAAGCAGAGAGTAGTTCTAAGTATGCGGTTTCTTCGGTTTCATTATAGATGAATAGTCCTCCTATTTTTGCATTTAGATAGTAAATAATATTTTTAATTATTTCGTCTCCGAGTACTTGAATGTTGTCAGATGAGCGTCTGAGGATTTCTGCGAATTTAGTAAGTCCGATGTTCGCCCAGTTTTTTCTTTGGTCTTCTATCTTTCTTTGAATGTCAGTTTCCTTAGCTTTTTGCAAATTAAGTCTGAGGTTTTCGAGTGATTTTTCAATCAGATTAGAATTAGTAGAATTAACAAAAGCGAGGTCGTAGTTTCCTGCACCTATTTGATTAATATAATTTTCAATATTGCCGAGGTTGTCTGCAATACAGTTTGCATTTTCAGCTATTTCGCCGACGTCGTTGTTGAGTTTCGGGATTTTCGTTTTTGGGATACTTCCTTGTGTTAATTTTTTCAGGAATTCTTTTATCTGTGCGAGATATTTATTGAATCCGTTTACAATAGAATAAGTTAGCAAAAATACTGTTATTAGCAGGACAATACTAATTGCAATACCGATGATAATAGATCTATTTTTGAGGGCAAAAATTTCTTTATTAGTTCGTTCTATGTTACTTTTATAGAAGTCTTTTTGTTGTGAGAGTAATGTTTGCATTTTCTCGTAAGAGGAATATTCTTTGTTGAGTAACAATATATTTGCGATGGAGTCTTGATTTTTTTTAATATAGGTAAAAATTTCGCTGATGATATTTTGATAGTTTTTAAATTCTATTTTAAATTCGTCGAGAGTAAGCGATTCGTCTATTGTAGAAATATTTGTTTCATATTTTTTAATCAAATTATCTATTGTCGTTATTTTCTCGAAGTTTTTTTGTTGTATTTCAATGAGGTCAGTTTTTTTCTGGAGTTCTATATGGTTTACCATGACATTTCGTTCTATACTTACGGTTATGTCGTATAGTTCTACGAAGTTATTGACGTATTTTTCGCTTAGTACGTTTATTTTATTGTTAATAGCGCTATAAATTATCAAAAAAACAACTATAATAATAGTCATCTCAATGAGCAGTATTGCCAACAGCAGATTAAGTTTTTTAGCGAGGCTAAGATTTTGTATTCTGTCTTTAAATTTGTACATTACTAAAAGTTTATTTTTTTGATAATTATCGCTATTTTAAAACACAAATATAAAAACAAATTTAAAAAAACAAATTTATTCTTCAAATATTTCTTGTAATTTTTTTATTAGTTCTTCTCCTCTGAGGTCTTTTGCAATAATTTTGCCATCTTTATCAATAAGTACGTTTGTAGGAATACTTTTTACTCCGTATATTTTTGCGGCTTCGGCGTCCCAGTATTTAAGGTCGCTGACATGTGTCCAGTCTCCGAGTTTGTCTTTTTCTATTGCGGCTAACCAATCTTCTTTTGTTTTATCAAGGGAGACGCTATATATTTCAAACCCTTTTTTTCTGTATTTATCATACGCTTCTACGAGGAATGGACTTTCTGCTCTACAAGGTTTGCACCATGATGCCCAGAAGTCAATGAGTACATATTTACCTTTTAAAGATGAGAGTGCTATATCTTTTCCTTTTGGATTTGGGGCTTTAATATCAGGGGCTATATTTCCTATTTCTAAAGCTTTAGCAGCTTTTACATTGTCAATAAATTGTTTTACAAAGTCGTTATGTTCGTAAAAGTCTGCGAGTCCGTCTGCGAGTATTTTGTAAGTGTCGTAGTCTTCTTCAATATCTAACTCGTCAATGAATATTAGTGAGGCAAGCGATTTGGGATTGTCTTTTATCTTTTGTCTAAAAAAATCTTTTTTTTCGGTTTCCATTTTAGCGGTATATTCTTCAATTTTTTTAGCATAATCTTGTGAGCTTTTGTACGTTTCATAAAATAGTATAGTATTTGCCGAGCCGGTAACCTTAGAAGAATAAGGGTCAAGAGTTTCAAATTCAACATAAATATTTTCGCCAGGGGCAATTATTAGTACAAGGGTGATTTCCTGAGTTAAACGTAGCCGGTAATAGTCTGTTTTATCTACTGCGAAAGTAAGTTCAAATTCGTTTGCCTCAGTTATAGTGCCGTTAGTCACTTCGGTGTCTTTCAAGATGTTGTCTACATAAATGGTATAGAATAAGTTGTTAATAACTTTGCCTTTAATAGTTACATTATTAGAAAATGTAAGCGTGGCAACAAAAAAGAATAAATTTAACCAAATAAAACGTTTCATAAATTTTGTATTTTTAATAATTATTTTTTATTTTACAAAGAAATAAATAATATTTTGTTTATACAATAAATTTTAATAAAAAATGCAAAATAAAAAATTAAAAGACGATTTTAATCTTATTACAATTTTGGGACCCACCGCAAGTGGTAAAACTGTACTCGCTGCTTCAGTTGCTTACGAGTTAGATGGCGAGATAATAAGTGGCGATTCTCGGCAGATATATAAAAAGATGGATTTAGGGACAGGGAAAGATTTATGCGATTATATCGTTAATAATAAAGCGATTAACTATCATCTGATAGATATAAGAGAACCTGGGTACAAATATAATTTGTTTGAATTTCAAAAGGATTTTTTTGAAGCATATAAAAAAATAATAGCATCTCAAAAAATTCCTATCTTGTGTGGCGGAAGTGGACTTTATATAGAGTCAATTATAGACAATTACAATATTTTGGAAGTTCCGGAAAATATGGAGCTTCGCGAATCTTTAAATCAGAAAAGCAAAGAAGAATTGGAGAGTATGCTAATCTCATTGAAAGACGTTCATAACAAGACAGAGTTTGATACCAAGAAACGCACAATTCGGGCTATTGAAATAGAAATATTTTATAAAGACTCTCCTATCAAACGAACATCTTTTCCCAAAATCAATTCTATTGTTTTCGGCGTGAAATATGATCGCGAGGAGCAGCGCGCACGCGTAACTACCCGTCTCAAACAAAGATTGGACGATGGAATGATAGCAGAGGTTCAAGATTTGCTTAACAGTGGTATCAAGGCAGAGAATATGATTTATTATGGTCTTGAATATAAATATGTTACATTATATCTGCTTGGGGAGATAAGTTATGAAAAAATGTTTGAGCTGTTGAATATAGCAATACATCAGTTTCAGAAGCGACAGATGACTTGGTTTAGAAAAATGGAGCGCGAAGGCACTAATATTATTTGGATAGATGGACATCTTGATATTCAGAGTAAGACGAAAATTATTTGTTCGTATTAATTTTTTTGGAACTGTAATTTTTCCAGTGATAATACTTATCCTAATTTATATGAAAATATTAAACCATATAAGGCATATAATGCTTATATGTTCTTATATGCCTTATATGGTTCAAAAAATTTATCACTTAAAAATTTACACTACCATTTTTTTCATTTTTATAAGTCAAAAAAAATGAAAAGTTTTTTCATTTGTTAATAAAGTTTTTATTTTTTTATTAGATTTGTCGCAAATTATGAAATATGAAAAAAATACTATTTTGTATTATTGTATTTAATTATTTTGTTATTAATATGTTAGCGCAGGAATTGGGCTTTCCTATATTAAGAAATTGATAGCGTAAAATAATGGTGACTAAACACGCTATTTATTTTATTTTCAAGTACTTATAAAATTCGTTTATTTATAATTTTGTATATACATTTTAAATGTTATATTATTGAAAATCAGATATATAAAAAAATATTTGTATATATGAAAAATCAGTAAATTTGAATTTTGGTCACTATTTTTATACGCTACCAAATAATTAAATATAATACACATACAACTTGTTATTTCACAGGCGCCAAACGACCTTTATTAGTTTTTAAAGATGGTTACTCCGAATTAGAAAATATAAAAGGGACACGCAAATCTATAGGTGGAACGCAAAAGAAGCTCAATCAAGAAGAATTTTGCGAACAGGAAATATTATTTCACAACAGCGGATACATATATCTTAGTTCAGACGGATATACCGACCAAAACAACATAGAACGCAAAAAATTTGGTTCAGTCCAACTTAATAACGTTGTTATGAATAATATAGGAAAAAGTATTCAAGAACAGGGCGAAATATTAAATGATGCCATCTTAAATTGGATGAGCGATTCCGAACAGCGAGATGACATCACTTTTGTTGGTATAAGAATAGAAGTTTAAACTAAAAAAAAATTATTTCCATTTTTTTTCATCGTATTCTATTAAGAAAGTAGTAATTAGTATATTATCAATAGTTACATCTTTTTCATTTACAGTTTCAGGATATTTGATATTATTAGGACAAAAAACAATGTAAATAGCATGCGAGATATTTAAACTCTTAGCGTAATAAGCTAATTGACTCTTACCATCTTTAAATTGTTTCGGAGCATAATAAATTTTGGTCTCTATAAGATATTCATTATTATTTATATTCAATATCATATCACTTTTTCCGAGTCCGGTATTTGCCTCTCTATATATTTTACCTTTAACTTGTGAAATAAAAGCATGTATGTATGTTTCAAAACTATAAATTAATGCTGCTTCTTTTATTGACTTATATTTTCCATCTTTATCTTTTTCGCGATGCGGATTAAAACCTCGTCTTTTAATATATTCTTTATAAGTTTCTATCAGTTTATTTAAATTTAATTTTCCTGCATCATTAAAATACTCTTCCTCAAAAATTCCTTGACTTATTTCTTTTTGTTCTCCATTGGTGTACGGATAAAAAGCTTTATATAGACGCTTCTTATAAAAAGGTACCC
>DYQJ01000068.1 GCA_020719345.1 Draconibacterium orientale
ATAATTATTTGTTAATTAATAGATAATAAATAATATAATCTACCTAAATAGATACAATTTTTTTTACTACAAATATTAATTATTCCTTATTTAAAGTCTTGGTATCGGATTTGACTTGCATTAGTTCTACTTTGCCTGATATTTTTAGTTCTATCGGTGAATTAGCGGCAGTAGATTTTATGGTAATGCTCTTGCTAAAAGTTCCTTCGCGAGTGGTATCATACTTTACGGTAATTAAACCTTTTTCTCCGGCTTTAAGTGGTTCCTTAGTGTAAATAGGTGTAGTGCAACCACATGAACTTGCCACATCAAGTATTATCAGCGGCATGTTTCCAGTGTTGGTGTACTCAAAAACATACGTTCCATCTCCATTGTACTGAATAGCTCCAAAATCGTGTGAAGTTTTTTCAAATGTCATCACAGCTTGCGAGTAAGTAAAATAACTTACTAAAATAAAAGCAACTAACAAAAATATTTTTTTCATGACTTACAAAATTTATTTAGTTATATTTTTAGTATTAATATAACGCAAATATAAAATAAATAATTTTTATAACAATATATTTTTCTTTTTTTTAACAATAAATAACAAAATACGACAAAAAATTTAGTAATTTATTCTAAAAAGATTATTTTTTTTAAAATAAATATTTATATTTGCAAATATATTTATTAAACTTCAGTTAAACACAATACATTGGACAATGAAAAATTATATAAAATATTTTATTTTTATATCTTTGATAGTGCAGACAAGTCATCTGTTTTCACAGCATTCGTTTACAAAACAAAGTGCGAGAATCGCTAATTATGATATAAAAGTTGAGCTCAATACCGAGACCAAAACGCTGATTGGCTCACAACTATTGAAATGGACGAACAGCTCGCCGGATACTATTAGCGAGTTACAATTTCATCTGTATATGAACGCATTTAAAAATCAAAACTCTACTTTTATGATAGAAAGTTTTTTCACGTCCTCCGCTTTTGACTCGCAAACCTATGAAGACCAATGGGGATGGATAGAAATAATTAATCTACAAATAGACAGCAGTGTAGATTTGTCCGCAACATGTAAATATTTATATACGGAAGCAGGAAATAAAGACGACCAAACAGTCATGGCGTGTCCCGTAAGAAAAATTTTACCTAATCAAACTGTTGATATAAAGATAGATTACATAGTTAAATTGCCACAAGCGATAGCACGAACAGGATATTATTATGATTACTTCTTCATCGCACAATGGTTTCCAAAAATAGGCGTTCTCGAATACAAAGGTATAAGAAATGCCGAAAAAACGAAATGGAACTGTCACCAATATCATTATAATTCAGAGTTTTATGCTAACTTCGGAGTCTATAATGTAGAAATAACTGTTCCAAACGAGTATTATGTAGGAGCTTCCGGATTTCTTTATAAAAAAAAATATAACGCAAACAATACCAAGACCTTAAGCTATAAAGCCGAAGACGTTATAGATTTCACATGGGTTGCCTCCAAAAAATTTATTGAATTTGAACGAGTATGGAAGGGAACGATTGTTAAAGTCCTTATTTTGCCGGAGCATATAAATCTGGCTAATCGTCATATAAATGCTGCCATCAAAGCAATAGATTATTTTGAGTCTGTGGTTGGAGAATATCCATACCCGAATATCACTATTGTAGATGTGCCGTTAGACGCCTCGCAATTTGGCTCAATGGAATATCCCACTCTAATTTCTACACTTTCGGTTTCCTTCATTCCGTTTTGGATAAAAACGCCGGAACAAATTACTATTCATGAGTTTGGACATAATTACTTCATGGCTACACTTGCAAATAACGAAGCAGAAGAACCATGGCTTGACGAAGGGTTTGCATCGTATCACGAGGCAAATATTATGCAACAAAACTATCCATCAGTAAGCTTTTTGGGATATAATTTTGAAACGTTTGATATTTTAAGAGCTAATTACACATTGTCGGATGACAAACAAATCGCACCTATAAATAATAAATCCTGGGAATTTCCACTGTTTAGTTATAATGTTTTAACGTACTCTAAAGCAGCAATAGTCTTAAAAACTTTAGAAAATCTGGTAGGCGAAGAAACGATGATAGAAATAAACCGAACTTATTATGAACGCTGGAAATTCAATCATCCAACGGCGAAAAATTTTATTGATATAGTAAATGAAATAGTAAAACAAAAGAACGACTCTACTCTTGGAGAAAATATGAATTGGTTTTTTGACCAAACCATATATCACACTTATATCTGTGATTATGAACTTAATACTATCAGTAATAAAGCTATTTCGCGAGGTGTGACCCAGGCTTTATCCGAGTTTGGATTTAACTGGGGGATTTTGCCAGAAGAGATTAATTATGCTTATGAATCAAGTGTTACGCTTTCGCAAAAAGGCGAGATGACAATGCCGGTAGAAATATTGATACATTTTGAATCCGGCGAGGAAATAGTGGAATACTGGAACGGAAAAGATGCTACTAAAACGTTTTACTATTCGGGACTAACTAAAATATTGTGGGCAAAGATAGACTATACTGACAAAATTTTATTAGACATAAATAAAAATAATAACAGCTACACCACCGAGCCATCTGTTGTGCCGGTTGTTAAATATTCTTCTAAATTCTTGTTTGCCTTGCAAAATATAATTCATTTTTTTGGAATGTTAATATAAAAATATTATACGATGAACATTTTTAGAGCTTATATCAATGGATTTCGTCTGACGATGCGGAATCACAAAATGTTGTTTTTTTTGTATGCAGTAAATATTTTGACCGCATTAATATTAGTGGTGCCATTTTTTCAGACCTTAAAAATAGCCGCTAATAATACCGTAGAAATAGAGAGTCTGCTTACCGGTTTTGACTTCAATTTCTTTGTAGATTTGGCACAAACATCGGCACAGAAGTTTTTAAACATATTTTCCTCTCTCAAATGGATAGTTCTGGTTTATTGGCTGTTAAGCATTTTCTTTTTGGGCGGAATTATCAAAGTCTTCAATAAAGATAAATTTTCGTGGCGAGCATTTTTTGTTGGCTCCTTCAAATATTTCCTCCGCTTTTTGTTCATATCTTTAATATTTTTAATATTACAAGTCCTCCTTTTTCTGATGATTTGGATACCTTTTGTCCTCGCTACCGGAGTAACAAAAGATTTGATAACTAATGAACAAAATTTGTTTATTATCGCTGGAATATTAATTATTTTTCATGGCATTTTGTCGGTTACGTTGCAAATGGCAAGTGATTATTCTAAATATTACTTAGTCTTTGAAAATAAAAATATTTTCAGAGCAATTTTAAGTGGATTCGGATTTGTCAGTAGAAATTATTATAAAACTTTCTCTATTTTTATTGTTAATCAAATAGTTCCGGTATTTGCTTTTTACATATATTTTAATTTATCTCGCGACATCACAACACAAACGATAGTGGGAATTGTAATAATGTTTATCATTCAACAAATTTATATCTTCTGCCGCATCATTTTCAAAACATGGAGATATGCAAGTGAATATGAATATTTTACGTATCTCTTTTTGAAAAATGCGAGAATAAAAGCCAGTCGTATGATTTTTGAAAACATAGAGGTGAAAACCGCCGAAACCATACGCCAATGGCAAGATAATAGACGAAAATCAGAAAATAATCAATAATATTTATGAAAACAACAGATTTTTTCTTAATAGCCGGTCCTTGCGTCATTGAAAGTGAGAAAATTATTCTGCACACCGCAGAGAGATTAAAACTTTTATGCGACAGATTACAAATAAAATTGTTTTTTAAGTCATCTTTCAAAAAAGCAAACCGCACTAAGATGGACAGCTTTATGGGGTTAAATTTTGACACCGCCATGAAAATATTGCTACGAGTTAAAGATGATTACAGTTTGCCTATTGTCACTGATGTTCACGAAAGCGTTGAATGTGAAACAGTTGCACAAGTGGCAGATGTCTTACAAATACCTGCTTTTTTGTGCAGACAAACAGAGCTCCTGCTCTCCGCAGGACGCACTCAGAAGATAGTAAACATAAAAAAAGGACAATTCATGTCTCCCGAAAATATGCGACACTCCGTAGATAAGGTCTTGTTCACACAAAATAAAAATATATGGCTCACCGAGCGAGGAACAACTTTTGGATATAATGATTTAGTGGTTGATTTTACTGCCATTCCGCGAATGCAAAAAATAGGTGTTCCAGTAATAATGGATTGTACTCACTCCGTACAAAGACCTAATTTACAAACCGGTATCACCGGAGGCAACGCCGAGATGATAGAGACGATGTGCGCCGCTGCCATTTCTGTCGGAGCAGATGGACTGTTTATAGAAACGCATCCTAATCCGAGCGAGGCAAAAAGCGATGCTGCAAGTATGTTGCAATTAGATAAATTAGAAAGAATTTTGCTCAAATGTAAAGCAATAAAAAATACATTAAATAATCTTAGCGAATAAATTATAACTTATTAATAATGAACATAATGAAAATCAAACAACTTTTTTTTGTTTTAATTTTTCTCGCGCTCGCATTGTCGGGAGTAGCACAAAAAAATGCCAAGACGGTGACTAAAAATATTATCGGAAAATGGCAATTTGAAAGCTTAAAAATTGATAACGAAGCTGATAAGATAGCAGTAACGAATATTATGAAAAATTCCACTCTGGAATTTATGAAAAATTCCACTTTCAATCTTGAAATTACCAACATCAAAAGAAACGGAGTATGGGACATAGGACAAAAAGGACGACTATTAATTCTCGGTTATGAAAAGACCACAAACAAAAAGCGTCTGAAAACTTTTGATATTGTAGAGATTACCGAAGAAAAATTTGTGTGGAATTACTATTATGACGGCAAAAACTTAGAACTTACTTATATTAAAATAAAATAATTTTACCATGAAGATTTCAATTGTAGGAACAGGATATGTTGGATTAGTTTCCGGTACTTGCTTTGCCGAAACAGGTGCAACGGTATATTGTATTGATATTGACGAAGAAAAAATAAACAAGCTTAATAAAGGAATCGTCCCCATTTACGAACCCGGACTTGAAAAGATGATAGAAAAAAATGTTAAGAACGGCAAATTGTTTTTTTCTACCGACTTAAAAGAAACTTTAAATGATTGTGATGTTGTTTTTAGTGCGGTAGGAACACCTCCCGATGAAGATGGAAGTGCTGATTTACAATATGTTATCGCAGTGGCACGTGAAGTAGGACGTTACATGGAAAAATACATGGTGATAGTTACTAAAAGTACCGTCCCTATCGGCACCGCGAAAAAAGTTAAAGCCGCCATACAAGAAGAATTAGACAAACGAGGAGTAAACATAGAATTTGATGTCGCCTCAAATCCCGAATTTTTGAAAGAAGGAGATGCAATAGACGACTTTATGAAACCCGATAGAATTGTCATCGGAATAGAATCCGAACGAGCCGAAAAGATAATGAAACGACTGTATCAACCATTTTTGCTAAACGGACATCCGATACATTTCATGGACGTTCCATCAGCCGAACTTACTAAATATGCCGCAAACTCTATGCTCGCTACTCGCATCAGCTTTATGAACGAGATAGCTAATTTATGTGAAATTGTAGGAGCAGATATTAATGCAGTCCGTAAAGGAATAGGCAGCGACTCCAGAATTGGAAGTAAATTCTTGTATGCCGGAATAGGATACGGTGGCTCATGCTTCCCAAAAGATGTAAAAGCGCTTATCAAAACCGCAAAAGAAAACAACTTCCCGCTTAGCATTCTATCTGCGGTAGAAGATGTTAATGAAAAACAAAAATCCGTTCTCTTTGATAAAATAATGAATCATTTTAACGGCGACATCAGCGGCAAAATTTTCTCTTTATGGGGACTATCTTTCAAACCTAATACCGATGACATGCGTGAAGCTCCGGCATTAGTTTTAATAGATAAACTCTTGAAACAAAAAGCCATAGTAAAAACATACGACCCTGTAGCAATGGAAGAAGCACACCGCAAAATAGGTAATGTTGTTGAATATTGTAAAGACCCGTATGAATCACTTATTGACTCCAACGGCATTTTGTTAGTAACAGAATGGAACGAATTTAGAATGATTAATTACAAAGTAGCCGAAAAACTTATGAAAACAAAAATAATCTTTGACGGCAGAAATATTTATGACATGTCAGAAGTCGTAGAGAACGGGTTTATTTATTACGGTATAGGCAGAAAAATTTAAAACCATGAAACGAATTTTAGTCACAGGAGGAGCCGGGTTTCTCGGCTCACATCTTTGCGAACGATTAGTTAATGAAGGGAATGATGTCATTTGTCTGGATAATTATTTTACCGGAACAAAACAAAATGTAGAGCATCTGTTAGATAATCACTACTTTGAATTAGTGCGACATGACGTAACGATGCCATTTTTTGCTGAGGTAGATGAAATTTATAATCTCGCTTGTCCCGCATCACCTATTCATTATCAATACAATGCCATCAAAACAGTCAAAACTTCGGTCATGGGCGCCATCAACATGCTCGGACTTGCTAAACGCGTGAAAGCTAAGATATTACAAGCTTCTACAAGCGAAGTTTACGGTGACCCGGAGATTCATCCGCAACCCGAAAACTATTGGGGACACGTCAACCCTATCGGAATACGTGCATGCTATGACGAAGGGAAACGTTGTGCCGAAACACTGTTTATGAACTATTTTCAACAAAACGGCGTAAGAATTAAGATTATTCGTATTTTTAATACATACGGACCGCGAATGCATCCCAACGATGGACGAGTAGTATCAAATTTTATTATTCAAGCACTTAAAAATCAAGATATTACTGTCTTCGGAGATGGCATGCAAACACGAAGCTTTCAATACGTTGACGACCTCGTAGAAGCCATGTTAAGAATGATGAAGACACCGGATGACTTTACCGGACCCGTAAATACCGGAAACCCTGACGAGTTCACTATATTAGAACTTGCAAATAAAGTCATTGAACTCACTAATTCTAAATCTAAAATTATTTATTTGCCGCTGCCACAAGATGACCCGATGCAACGAAAACCAAATATTGAACTCGCAAAAAAAATGTTAGCATGGGAGCCAAAAATAAAACTTAATCAAGGACTTGTGAAAACGATAGATTATTTTGATAAATTACTTAAAAACATATAAATTATTGATTATGAATGCGAAACCTATAATACCAAAAAAAGTTTATGATAAAAATTCGGAATTTAATCATAACAGATCGCATGGAGATAAACCAGATAAAAGCGGATATGGTTTCTATATCTTTTTATTTATCTTATTTATAGTTAGTTATCTATTATTTAGTAATTTTTATTTCATATAAGCTAAAAAGAAAACATAAATTTAAAATAAACCATATGGGACTAAAATTTAGATTAACTCTGATGAACTTCTTCCAGTTTTTTATCTGGGGAGCATGGCTGATAACAATAGCAAATTATTGGTTTGGAACTAAGGGCTGGGGAAGTGTGGAATTTGGCGCAATTTTTTTAACTTTAGGTATTGCCTCTTTGTTTATGCCCACTCTAACCGGCATAATAGCGGACAGATGGCTCAATGCAGAACGGCTTTATGCACTATTACATTTGGTAAGCGGTGCAGCGATATTTACTTTTCCTATGATAGACTCACCGGACACATTTTTTTGGGTCATGTTGCTTGCAATGTGTTTTTATATGCCAACAATTGCACTTACAAACACAATAGCATACAATGCTCTCAAGTCGGCAAATTTAGATGTGGTAAAAAGCTTTCCGCCGATACGAGTCTTCGGAACGGTCGGATTTATAGCAGCTATGTGGTTCACTAATTTGACAGGAAATAAAGCCGATGAAAATATGTTTTATATCTCGGCAGTTGCCTCATTAGTGCTGGCTATATATTCTCTCACATTGCCTAAATGTCCACCTCAACCAAAAATGGAAGGTAAATCAAGCTTCGCACAATTATTTGGATTAGAAGCTTTTAAACTATTTGCTAACTATAAGATGGCAATATTTTTTATCTTCTCTATGTTACTCGGCGCATCTTTGCAATTAACTAACATGTATGGTGACCGCTACTTAGATGAATTTAAACATGTTGCCGAGTATGCAGATTCTTTTGTCGTCAAATATTCTACCATAATAATGTCTATCTCGCAAATATCGGAAACGTTGTTTATTCTGACAATTCCTTTCTTCTTGAAAAAGTTTGGAATCAAAAATGTGATGATACTGAGTATGGTAGCATGGGTATTACGCTTCGGATTATTCGCATTTGGAGACCCCGGCACTGGACTGTGGATGATTATTGTATCTTGTATAGTTTACGGTATGGCGTTTGACTTCTTTAACATTTCGGGGTCGTTATTTGTAGAATTACAAACAGATACCAAAATCAGAGCCAGCGCGCAAGGATTGTTCATGATGATGACAAATGGTTTTGGCACTATGATAGGCGCTTATGGTAGTGGAGTAATTATAGCCAAATATTTTACTGACGCCGCAAATCAACTCATCTGGAAAGATATATGGATATCTTTTGCCGCATACTCGCTGGTAGTCGTTATTTTATTTGCAATATTATTCCGACACAAGCACAATCCGAAGGAGATAGAAAATTTTAGTCACTAAATTTGAAAAAGATTTGACAACTTTAAAAAGTTGATAGCGTAAAATAATGGTGACTAAACACGCTATTTATTTTATTTTCAAGTACTTATAAAATTCGTTTATTTATAATTTTGTATATACATTTTAAATGTTATATTATTGAAAATCAGATATATAAAAAAATATTTGTATATATGAAAAATCAGTAAATTTGAATTTTGGTCACTATTTTTATACGCTACCAAAAAGTTGTCAAATCTAAATCCTGTGGTCCTAATTAAATAACCATTCTTTTGCCTTAGCAATAGTATCAAAATAACAGGTTGCTACACTTGCATCTTTGTTTTCATCCACCGCCTGTTCTATTGAGACATACGAAAAAAGGTCTTCACTCAATATTATCGCATACTTTTTTAATCCGGCAGCAATTATTTTGCTGAAAAAATTAGCAACTATCCATTCTTGCAATTCGGGACTAATAGTGAACACAAAATTACGAGTATCCGACAACAGAACTTTTGCACCATTTTCTACTACTGAATTGGCATTAGCCATTATCTCCTGCTTCACTTGCTCTTCAGTTATTCCTTCGGTAGAGAGCCACTCCTGAAATTGAAAATTGTTTTCATTCTCAAAACTTATACGTGTGAAATTTGAACTATACGTTACCATAAAAAAAAGGGATTTAATTTTTTTTGTTATTTGCCAAAAATATTTTTTTTTATTTTAAAAACAATATTTATTTTATAAAAAACAAAAAATAATTTAAAAAGATTATTTTTGTAAAAAATAATTTTAAAAACATACATAATGAATGCATCAATAATAACAATAGGAGATGAAATTTTGATAGGTCAAATAGTTGACACCAACTCAGCATGGATAGCGCAAGAGCTGGAAAAAATAGGCGTTAAAGTCTTGGAGATGCGCTCAATCTCTGATAATAAGATACATATATCAAATACTCTTGACTGTGTTTCCGACAAAGTAGAACTCGTTATCATAACAGGCGGTCTGGGTCCTACTTCCGATGACATCACAAAAAGTACTTTGTGTGAATATTTTGGCGGCGAGATGATACGAAATAAAAATATAGAAGAACATATTATCAAACTCTCGCACCTCCGCGGCTTAGCAATGTTAGAGAGAAATCTTCAACAAGCCGACGTCCCTAACAACTGTGAAGTATTATTTAACGACAACGGCACTGCACCGGGCATGTGGTTTGAAAAAAATAATACCGTCTTTGTTTCACTCCCCGGAGTTCCTTTTGAAATGAAGCAAATAATGAGCAAACATGTTCTCCCGTTAATAAAATCGCGCTTCAAATTGACAGCCATATATCATCGCACTTTACTTACACGCGGATATTTTGAGTCCGTATTAGCCGATAAATTAATTGATTTTGAAGCAGAATTAAACAAGCGTGTAAAACTCGCTTACTTACCTTCACCTGAATGTATCAAGCTGCGTCTCTCCTCGCAAGGAGATAAATATAGTGAGATAAAAAATCTCGTTGACTTAGAAGCAGACAAACTATATTCTTTATTAGAACAATCAATATATGGAGAAGGTGACGAAAAATTGACGCAAGCAATTGCAAAACTGCTCATCGCTAAAAATATGACTATTGCTACTGCCGAGAGCTGCAGCGGAGGCACATTGGCAAGCTTAATAACCGCCGATGCCGGATGTTCAAAATATTTCTACGGCTCAATAGTCGCTTACAGCAACGAAATAAAACGGGATATTTTAAATGTAGAAGAAGAAAAAATCAACAAGTACGGAGCAGTAAGTCAGCAGGTAGCCGAAGCTATGGCTAAAAATGTACAAAAACTATACAATTCCTCCTTCGGAATAGCTACCACCGGAATAGCCGGACCCGAGGGCGGTTCTGCATTAAAACCCATAGGAACAGTCTGGATAGCTGTTGCTGATAATCAAGATGTTATCGCTAAGAAATATGTATTCAGCCAACTAAGAGATATTAACATTATTAGAACGAGTTACACCGCTTTAGAGATGCTCAGAAATTTTATTTTGACAAAAAAATAAAAAATTTTGTAAAATTTCTTTGATAATTGTGTGAAAATAAAAAAAAATATTATTTTTGCAAAAGTTAAATAACTAATATAATAAAAAGTATTATGAACAAATTTTTAAATTTATTAATTCTCGTTTCTCTTACTCTAATTACACACCTATCTTTTTCTCAGTCCGCCACCGATACCACTACTTCGGTCAATCTTCTTGAGTTCAAAAATGCGCAAGCTAATTTAGACAGCTTACTTAACGAATGGTACGTTAAAAATGCTATTGCTAACGACTCTATCTATCGCTCCTCCAGAGGACTGGAACATTACACAAAAGTTGCTGACTCCATTATTATTGAACGTTTGAACAAAATTCCCACCTCCATTCAAATGTCTTTTAACAGCGACGTAAGAAAATGGTTAGATTTATATTTGAAAAGCGGCGAATACGTCATGCCTACACTTTTGGGTTTAAGCCAATATTACTATCCTATATTTGACGAAATTTTTGATGCAAATGGAATCCCTCTCGAACTAAAACACCTCGCAGTAGTCGAATCAGCGCTCAATCCGCAAGCAGTTTCGCCTGCCGGTGCAACAGGTATCTGGCAATTTATGTTCAGTACCGGAAAAATGTATGGACTAAATATTAACACACTAATAGACGAACGAAAAGACCCATACACTGCAACATTAGCAGCAGCTAAATTATTTAAAGAACTATATAGAATATATGGGGACTGGATGCTTGCTATCGCAGCCTACAATTGCGGACCCGGAAACGTGACTCGAGCACTTAGTCGTGCAGGGGAAGGTGCTAACTACTGGGACATTTACAACTTTTTACCGGTAGAAACTCGCGGTTACATTCCGGCATTCGTTGCTATGACATATCTTATGACTTACTCGAATGAACATAACTTCTACCCCGTAAAAATAACTTTACCTATGTACTCGGACACTGTTATTGTCACAGAAAAACTGCACATGAAACAAGTTGCCGAAGTTCTAAGTCTTTCATTAGAAGAACTGCGTGATATGAATCCGCAATACAAAAAAGATTTAATCCCCGGAAACACCGACAAATGCTATTTACGTTTGCCGTTTCAAAAAGCAAATCTTTTTGCCTCATTATCTGATTCTATCTATCATTACAAAGACAGTATTTATCTTAATACCGTAAAAGTTAAAACACCTACAACCGTAGCAGCGACTAAATACATTGCCTCTACTTCTACAAGTACATACACAGAAAAAACAGAAAAGGTAGAAAAAGAAGAAACACCATGCGACGTAGGGAACTTAGTTGGAAAAACAGAACTTATATACACCGTTAAATCGGGAGACACCTACGGTTTTATTGCTAATTGGTACAATGTAAGCACTACCGAACTAAAATGTTGGAATAACACAACTTCTAACAAACTAAGCATCGGCGATAAAATTATTGTTTACGTGCCTACTAAAAAACTCACCACCTATAAAACTATAGATAATCTTACATTTGACCAAAAACAAGCTCTCACAAGTGACGAGATAATTAAAAAAAGCCCGACTAAATTAGATGAAACATATATTTATTATACTATCAAATCGGGAGACTTAATATCTACAATAGCCGCTAAATATGACGGAGTTACAGAAGCAGACATCAAAAAATTGAACGCTTTTACTGATTCCGACGTACGCAGATTACAAATAGGACAAGTAATAAAAATAAAGAAAAAGTAAAAAAAATTTGGTAGAAATAAAAAAATATTTACTTTTGCACCATCAAATATAAATTAACTAAAACAGATTTTTTTATGAAAAAAGTTTTTTTTGCTTTGTTTGTGTTACTATTCGTAACATCAGTTAGCTTCGCACAAACTCCAGAAGCAGGCACTAAAGGGTTCTCGGCAGGTTTCAATTACAAGGGTGCCAGTGACGGAATTATTTTAACAGGTCCAAGTGTAGGTAGCACATTGTTGTTTAAATACTATTTGCACGAAGATTTAATCATCAGAACCTGACTAATGGTCAGCTCATACACCGAATTCGAAGTATCCGACACTGCAACCGCTTTTGAAGGTGGAGACGGACACAGACAATTTTCTCATCTAACTAAAGGTTCCAGCTGGGCATTAGAATTAGGAGTGGAAAAAGTGTTGAACGTTACCAATAAATTAGAGCCATACATTGGAGGATATATTTTTGCAGGTGGAGTAAGAGAGGAAGAAAAAATGGATGTCTTAAAAGATAATACCAATACTGGTTGGAAAACAGGAGATTATGAGTATGTTTTTTCAAGAGGAAGCAAAGCTTCTATAATTGGAGTTGCCGGAGTTGCCGGTTTCAACTATTTTATGGTAGAAAATTTAGCCATCGGTGCCGAATTCTCTTATGGATGGAGTAATTACACATGGAAGGGTGGAGAAGTAACTATAGAAGCCAAAGAAGGTGCTACTACAATAGAAGAAACTTATACCCGTAGCGACGACTATAAAATTAAAGAATCCGAATTTGGTGCACATGGTGCAAAAGTTACATTATCTTGGTTCTTTTAAATAACGCCGCTAAATAATTCGCAATTAGTTAATTCGTTTCCATATAAGGTTTTCCGAACGTCAAAGTTTGAAAAACCTTTTTTTTATAAAAAAACTTAAATATTGCTTTTTGTTTAATAAAAATAATATATTTGTGATTATATTTACTCTTTAACAAAAATACTAAAAACTATGTCAGGTAAAGGACTCAATTTAACATTGAAAGTGTGGCGACAAAAAAATGCCAAAACGAAGGGACATTTTGAAACGTATAAAATAACTAATGTATCCACAGACAGCTCTTTCTTAGAAATGCTTGACGTTCTAAACGAGCAGCTAATACGAAGCGAACAAGACCCGGTAGCATTTGACCATGACTGCCGAGAAGGTATTTGTGGAGCTTGCAGTCTGTTTATCAACGGAAGAGCGCACGGACAGGATGATGACATTACAACTTGTCAACTCCACATGCGAAAATTTCGTGACGGACAAACTATCACCATAGAGCCATGGCGCAATGCTGGCTTTCCAGTAATCAAAGACTTGATGGTAGACCGTAATGCGTACGATAAAATATTACAAGTCGGCGGATTTGTCTCCGTATCTACCGGAGGAGTACCAGATGGAAATGCAATTCCTATTGCTAAAAAAGATGCTGACGAAGCGATGGATGCCGCCTCTTGTATCGGATGTGGAGCATGTGCTGCAACTTGCAAAAACGGCTCAGCGATGCTCTTTGTTGCTGCAAAGGTCTCACAGCTTGCGCTTTTGCCACAAGGCAGAGTAGAAGCATCAAGACGTGCTAAAGCAATGGTAGCCAAAATGGATGAACTCGGTTTCGGAAACTGCTCAAACACAGGAGCATGCGAAGTAGAATGTCCAAAAGGAATTACAATCGCACATATAGCCCGACTAAATCGCGAATTTTTATCTGCTAATATCAAAGACTAATTTTTTATCAAAACCATGAGTGAACAAATAAAACATGAGTGCGGAATTGCACTACTACGGCTGCTAAAACCTATTAATTATTATTATGAAAAATATGGTTCTTGGGATTGGGGAATAAAAAAACTCTACCTCCTAATGGAAAAACAGCATAACAGAGGACAAGACGGAGCAGGAGTAGTGTCAGTGAAAATAAACTCGTTACCCGGAAAAGAATACTTATTTAGAGAACGTTCCAACAAACGAGAACCTATTATTAAAGTATTTGAAGCTATAAATGAAAATATCCAAAATTTAAAAAACGAAGAAAAATCTAATTTCGCTAACATAGATTGGATAACGGAGAATGTGCCTTTTGTTGGAGAGGTAATGTTAGGACATCTTAGATATGGAACTTTTGGAAAGAACAACATAGAAAATGTGCATCCCGTACTCAGACGAAACAACTGGAAATCTAAAACTTTAGCGATAGCCGGAAATTTTAATTTAACAAATGTAGATGAAGTATTTGATAAACTCGTCTATCTCGGACAACATCCACGCGACTACAACGATACCGTCACCATTCTTGAAAACATGGGACACTTTTTAGATGATGAAAACGAAAAAGTTTTTAGAAATTTTCGCGCAATCGGAAAAACTAAAAGCGAATGCACACCACTTATTCAAGCTAATCTGGATCTCTCTAATATCTTGTTCCGCTCTTGCAAACGTTGGGACGGCGGATATGTCATAACAGGAATACTCGGACATGGAGACAGCTTCGCAATGCGAGACCCCTGGGGAATCAGACCGGCTTATTATTTTGTAAATGACGAAGTGGCAGTAGTAACTTCCGAACGTCCTGTAATACAAACTATATTCAACCAACCAATAGAAAATATCCAAGAACTGATGCCCGGAAATGCTATTATCATTCGTAAAAATGGAGAAGTGAAAATAACTCAAATACGCGAAGAAAATAATATCGCCGCATGCTCGTTTGAAAGAATATATTTCTCGCGCGGTAGCGATGCCCAGATTTATGCAGAACGCAAAAAACTCGGTGAACTTATTACCCCTTCTGTCTTGAAAAATATTGATTATGACATAGATAATACCGTATTTTCATTTATTCCAAACACAGCAGAATCCGCTTTTTATGGAATGCTCAGAGCAGTAGAAGACTACAATAAAAATCTACAAGCTAATGAAATTATACGGCAAAACGGAAGTCTTACCGTAGATAAAATTGTGGAAATTATAGCACATCGACCTCGCATAGAGAAGATAGCAATAAAAGATATTAAACTACGAACTTTTATAACACAAGATAAAGACAGAGACGACCTGGTAAAACACGTTTACGACATTACCTATGGAACTATCAGACCCGAAATAGATAATCTCGTAGTAATTGATGACTCCATAGTTAGAGGGACTACTTTGAAACAGAGTATTATCAAAATATTAGACCGTTTGCATCCTAAATCTATAGTCATCTGCTCCTCATCGCCACAGATACGATATCCAGACTGCTACGGTATTGACATGGCTAAGTTACAAGATTTTATAGCTTTCAAAGCAACGATAGAACTCTTAAAAGATAATAAGCAAGAAGATATTATCCACGAAGTCTATAAAAAATGTAAATTACAAGAAAATCTTCCTAAAGAGGAAATTATCAATCATGTAAAAGATATTTATGCCCCATTTACTGACGAGGACATCTCTAATAAAATAGCACAAATGTTAGAATCCCCAGAAGTAAAAGCTAAAATAAAAGTCGTATATCAGACCGTAGAAGATTTGCATATAGCATGTCCGCACAACAAAGGAGACTGGTACTTTACAGGAAATTATCCTACTCCGGGCGGGAATAAAGTTGTTAATAAATCGTTTATTAATTTTTACGAAGGAATAAACAAGAGAGCTTACTAAAAACGGGCATGTTTCATTTATTAGGTTACACTTCTTTGCGAAACTTTGCGTTTTTACC
>DYQJ01000069.1 GCA_020719345.1 Draconibacterium orientale
AATAAAATAAATAGCGTGTTTAGTCACCATTATTTTACGCTATCAAAAAATTAATGATATGTTAAAAAATATATTTGTAGTCAGCACTTTTGTGGTCGCCTTTGCAGATTTTGGAATGGCACAAATAAAAATAATCGGAACTATAACTTCGGCTACTGACAATAAAAAAATTTCTAATGTAACGGTCAAACTCAAAAATAACAATATTCAAACACTGACCGACAGCGCAGGAAATTTTGAAATAAATGTCCCAAACTATGACGCCGAATTAGAAATTATTAAAGACGGAATAATACAACAAACAATCCCGGTAAATACTAATGATATTAGTCTATTATTAGATAATAAAACATTCTATCTTAATTATTTAAACTATTTAGACTATAACAATTATAATAATTATTACAATTACGGAGACTACAGTAATTACAGCAATTACTACAACTATTATAACTATTACGATTATTACAATTATTACAACACCGCAGTAGATGATGTTAAAACTACCGAGTTGCCGGGAAGTAAAGATGAAATGAGTTATTCTAATTACAGTAATTACTACAATTATTATTACACGGATTACTCCAATAGCGCAACTTATCTTAGTGATTATTCTAATTATTACAATGCAGCTACCGAAACCAAAAGCGCCGTAGTAGCAGATATAGTAACCTCCGAAGGTGAAACTTCTTCTTACAAGAAGGAAAAAATAAAAGACAAAAACGACGAAGTAGAAAGCGGATTACTCACTGCCGGCGAAATAAACGACTTTACTAAATGGGATTTATGGAACGACATAACGAAAACCGAACTATCTGAATATCAAAAAGCATGGTACTTTTATCCTACAAACAGATATTGCGTACAAATACTCTCCGAAACAGAGACTCCAATAATAAATGCCGAAGTTATTTTGTTTGATAATAATCAAGAAATCGTCTGGACAGCAAAAACTGATAACACAGGTAAAGCCGAACTATGGGGAGACCTATACCGCGAATCGTTAAATTCGGAGACTAAATACCGAATTACTGTTAAATATCAAGACCAAGAATTTTATTTGAAATATCCTAAAAAATTTCAGGACGGCATAAATTTCTTGACCATAGATGCTAAATGTGAAATCCCTAATAAAATTGACATCGCTTTTGTAGTAGATGCAACCGGCTCAATGGGAGACGAAATAAAATATCTGCAAGCCGAATTATTAGATATTTTAAATAAAATCAACGACAACCATAAAGATCTAAAAATCAGAACCTCAAGCGTATTTTATCGTGACATAGGAGACGACTACGTTACTATAAAAAGCGAATTCTCCGAAAATCCACAAACAACAGTAGATTTTATTGCCCTTCAAGAAGCAAGTGGAGGAGGAGACTTTCCCGAAGCTGTAGACGATGCTTTGAGAGTAGCAATAAACGACCTAAATTGGGAAGAAGACGCCATGGCGAAAGTTTTATTTATTGTATTAGATGCGCCACCACATCAAGAACCTAATGTTATTGAGCAATTGCAAAAACAAATAATAATAGCTGCACAAAAAGGAATCCGAATTATTCCTATTACTTGCAGTGGAATAGATAAAACTACCGAATATCTAATGCGCTCAATGGCACTTGCTACTAACGGAACGTACGTATTTTTAACTGACGACTCAGGAATAGGTAATTCGCATCTAAAACCAAGCACTGATACGTATGAAGTAGAGACACTTAACGACATAATTATCAGACTTATTAATCAATATTCCTTAACGCCGGACTGCAATAATGTAATTATTTACGACAAAAACGAAATAGATCAGCCCGATAAAAACGACAAAAAAAACAAAAATAAACTTAAATTCTACCCTAATCCTACAACGGGAGTTTTGAAAATTGACATCACTGAACCTCAAAAAATATTATTTCTGACCGACTTTTCAGGAAAAATACTCGCCAAATATGACGTGGAAGAACTTGATAACTACGAAATTAACATAGAAAACTACCCTGCCGGAATATATTTTGTCCAATATTTAATTGATAATGCGCTAAAAGTAGAAAAAATAATACTTATTAAATAAACATGCATCTATGACCGACAATTATATAGAAAAAGAAGTAAAGACTTATTATTTGCAAATGACGACTCCGCAAACCGAAGAAATTATTTTGCCAAAAGAAGTAGAGATACAAAAATATCTAAATGAAGATATAAATTTTTATAAAGAAATGTATATTGCTGTAGGTAAAAAATGGGGGTGGACAGGAAGACTTATTATCTCGGATACCGAACTCAAAACAATATTACTTAACGCTAAAGATGAAGTCTTTATAATATATGTTAATCAAAATCCCGCAGGATTTTTTGAGATAATACGTCATAATCAAGACGAAACCGAAATTGTATATATCGGATTAAAAGAAGAATATATAGGCAAAGGTTATGGTAAACTGCTGTTACAATATGCTATCAAAACAGCATGGACAAATACCAACAAACGAATCTGGCTACATACTTGCGAATACGACCACCAAGATGCCATAAAAACATATCTCAAAGCTGGATTTTATCTTTACAAAAATACCATAGAACACGAACTATATCCTAAATAAATAGTAAAAATTGTAAAAATTTAGGTTGAGTTTGTAAGCTGTATAAATGTCTACAATTTAATATTTGGAACCCAAATCCAGAAAAGTTGTGGACATTTTTGCTTTTTCTGGTTTCAAGACTTCAACAAAGTTATTACTACACAAAAAATAGTAATATCTTGGTTATATTTTTTAGCACTACTTTTTTATCTTTATTGAAATCTCAAAATTCAAAACTTACTAAATTACATTTGTAATCTTTATTTTTTCTAAAAAATGAAGCCATCATTTTTTTATACCTTCTATATATCCTTATTTTTTATATGTTATAAAATTATATAATTTTATCATTTTTTCCACATTTGATAAATATATAAAACTCAATACATTTTTTAATGTTCTTTTTTTCAGCATTTTATAGAGTTTATTTTAAGTAGTAGTTTAATTATAATATGAAAAAAGTAATGTGTGTTTGTCTTTTTTTTGTTTTTTTATCTATATTATTTTGTTAATAATTTTATACCCAGATATTTATAAGTTTTAATTAAAGTTATTATTCAATTTATTATAAATATTAATATATCAAAGATTTATATTATTATCGTTGATATTCAGCCAAATTAATGTTATCTTAAAAAACAATAAATATACCATACTCGCAATCTTATAATTTATTTACCGAAAGTTTATATTTTGATTATTGACTGAAGATTTATTGCTTTTTACATTTCTTTATAAATATAACTATCTTTTATTTTACATGTGTAAATTTTCTATTTTGTCTAAAATAAAAAATAATTTTTACAAAAATAGATTTATTTGTGTTTACTTTTGTAAAATACAAAAATATTACTATGTTACATAAGTAAACTTTATAATAAAAATCAAAATTTCTTAAATAAACATTTGTAAACATAACATAATAATAAAAAAAATATTTTTGTAATATTTACAAAAATAAATTTGGAATATAAAAAATATGTTTTTATATTTGTACACTAATATTTGTAAAATGAATGAGAGAATAAAATTAATTATTGACAAAGAACAAATAACTTCTTCTAAGTTTGCGGATTTGATAGGGGTACAGCGTTCTAACATTTCACACATATTGTCGGGTAGAAACAATCCGAGCTTAGATTTTATACAAAGAGTGCTAACTGTGTTTGATAAAATAAACTCGGACTGGCTCATCTTCGGACGTGGAGAAATGTATAAATCCGAAAAACCCTCGTTATTTACAAACTTAAATAAATCGGAAAATATTGAAAATAACAACATTATAAAAGATAAAATTCTTGATTCGGAGCAAGATATTAAACCCGATAAGAAAAGTAAACAAGAAAAAGAAAACAAACAGGAAAAAGAAAGTAAACAAGAAAAAGAAAACAAACAGGAAAAAGAAAGTAAACAGGAAAAAATAATTAAACAAGAAGCCTATCAAGAAAAAGAAATAGAACGTGAAATAGAAACCAAACAACGACAACATGTAGCACCTGTTTTTGAGAACTATGAACCTAATAACTCTAAAAAAATAGAACAAATAGTAATATTTTATACTGATAAAACGTTTACTGTATATGCACCTAATAAATTATAAAACAAATATTTATGTACAAATTGTTTATACGTCCGCTTTTATTTTTATTCAAACCTGAAAATGCACATTTTTTAACTTTTTTATGTTTGAAAATCGTAAACATCATTCCGTTTATGAAAAAAATTCTTGCTGCCTTCTATTGTAAGGAACACAAATCTACAACTTTCAATCTGCTGGGCATAAATTTTCCAAGTCGTGTGGGACTCGCAGCCGGATTAGATAAAGATGCCGAAGTATTTGATGTGCTGGGAAGTTTAGGGTTTGGTTTTGTTGAAATAGGTACCGTTACTCCGAAACCGCAACCCGGAAATCCGAGACCGAGACTCTTTCGTTTGAAAAAAAATAATGCTCTTATTAACAGAATGGGGTTTAATAATCAGGGAGTTGAAAAGATGGTTAATTTACTCAAAAAGAAAAAAACTAATATTATCATCGGCGGAAACATAGGAAAAAATAAAATGACCCCTAATAATGAAGCCGTTAATGATTATATTATTTGTTTTGAAGCGCTTTATAAATATGTTGATTATTTTGTTATCAATGTCAGCTCTCCAAACACTCCAAACCTCAGAGAACTGCAAGACAAAGAACCGCTAAAAAATTTGTTGTATCAAATAATGAAAATAAATCTTCTTAAAGAGTTGCCAAAACCGGTATTTCTTAAAATCGCACCTGATTTAAGCACTCAACAATTAGATGATATTATTGAGATTGTATTAGAAACAAAGATTAGTGGCATAGTAGCTACAAACACCACAATAACACGTGAAAATTTAGATTATTCTAAGCAGAAAATAGATAATATCGGAGCAGGAGGACTAAGTGGCAAACCCCTAACAAAACGTGCTACTGAAGTCATAAAATACATTGCACAAAAAACTAGTAATAAAATCCCTATAATTGGAGTCGGCGGAATTTTTACCGTAGAAGACGCTATAGAAAAATTACAAGCCGGCGCAAGCTTAGTGCAAATTTATACAAGCTTTATTTACGAAGGACCAAATCTCGTGAAAAAAATAAATAAAAAGTTTACAAATATAAACTTATAAAATATGAAAAATAATTTTAAGATAAAGCTTTATTTTATTGTGATATTTTGTTTTTTTGTAATTTCTTGTAAAATAACATTTGTAAACAAACCAGAATTGCAAAATGAAGGTTTACAAGACAAAAATTTACAAAACACAACAAATAAACGCGGTGATATGCGCATAATGTTTTACAATGTAGAAAACCTTTTTGATGTTTACAATGACTCTTTAAAGCAAGATGATGAATTTCTGCCGGATGGAGAAAAACATTGGACTTTTGACAGATATCAACAAAAATTAAAAAACATTGCAAAAGTAGTAACAGCAATAGGAGAGTGGGAAGCCCCGGAAATAATAGGACTTTGTGAAATAGAAAACCGCACCGTATTAGAAGGCATAACAAGATACTCGCCATTAAAAAAGCATGGTTACGAAATTGTGCATCAAGAATCACCTGATAACAGAGGTATTGATGTGGCGCTGTTGTATTTACCTGAAAAATTTAAACTATTAGATTGGCAGACAATACCCATTACTTACCCGCAAAGTATGGGCGGAAAACAAACACGAGATATACTCTACGTAAAAGGTAGAAATGTAAACAAAGATACTTTACATATTTTTGTCAATCACTGGGCATCACGATGGGGAGGACAAATGGAAACTGAAGCGCTTAGAATATATATAGCCGAACAATTACGTACCGCAGTGGACTCGTTATTTGAAGATAATCAAAATGCTAATATTATTATCATGGGCGATTTTAATGACTTCCCTACTGACAAAAGTATGTTGCAAGCTTTAAAAACCGAAACAGATTTTTCTAATATTAAAAACACACAGCTTTATAATTTATCTTTTTATTTACAAGAAGTTAAACATTTGTACTCACATAAATTTCAAGGAGAGGGCGGAATTCTGGATCAGATGATAATCTCCTCTGCTCTTTTAAATACCGATAATCACATTTATACAACAAAAGATGATGCACACGTATTTAATGCGAGCTTCTTATTAGAAGAAGATACTGATTACGTTGGTTATAAGACGTTTAGAACTTATATCGGATATAAATACAACAACGGTTATAGCGACCATCTGCCGGTTTACTTAGATTTATTCTTCGCTGAAAAAATAAATAATTAAAAGGTTACTGAATGATTTTGGCTCATATTAAGTTTCAAAGTGTGCAGGTTGCAACTTAATATGAGCATTACTTTAATAGTATATCAATCAAGATGACTGATATACTTGTTGTCGTTGGTAATAAGCTTTTCTATTTGTTAATAAAAGTTTCAATTATTTTTTAATTTCCTCTTCTTTTAATTCCAAATCTTCAGATATATCACTAACAGACATGCCTTTATGATAACGTTTTAATATCATATTAACTATTTTTTGCTCTTTTTCTTCCTTTTGTCGTCGTTCTTCTTCTGCTTTTGTTTCTGCGAGTTCCTTTAGTCTTCGTTCTTTTTCGGCAGATATGAGGGCTTTTTCTTTTTGGTCTCGCTCGTTATCTAAGTCAATTTTATTATTTATCATCGCTTCTTTTGTTATTCCATCTATAAAACGTTGGACTTTTTCTTTATATTCCTCATAAGTATTCATATAATTTATCTCTTCTGTATTTTCTTCGTCCACTTTTAGACGTCTAATTATCTCGTAAAAAATAACATCTTTTGTATATTCGTCAAAATCTTCTTTGGTATTAGACTTTTGCAATGTTTTTTCGGCAAACTCAAACCAGCGTAGGTACGCAGAATTTTTGGCATTTTTTACTATATTTTTTTGAAAGAAGAAAATCTCTTTATTTTTCTGCATCCACAAGAGACCATTTGTATTGTTATTTATTTTTTTTAGCATAACTTCGCTATATTTCTTCAACTGCTCTAAAGAACTATTTGTCCACAACGAAGAATCACGAATAAACCCTAAAACTTTTTCATCAATAGGTATCAACGTTAAATAATCATCGGTCTCTTTTAAATTATCGTGAACTAACCAGACAATAGTTATTACCGGTTTTAGAAGTGAATAGTCTTTTATTTCTATTTCAGAACCATCTGTTAAATCAATGATTTTATTTGGTAAATTCTCTAATTGCAGCGCAGTGTCCAAACAGTGATATAAATGAAATCGTTGAATAATATCTGTTTTATACCACTGTTGCATTTCTATAACGACATAATGACTCTCTATTTTACATCTAAAATCAAATTCTATTCCGCGAGCAGCATCGGTGATTTTATGTTCACGCGGCAAAAGTGAAAATTCTGTTATCTGCACGCCAAGTGCATCTTCTAAGAAGCGTTTGGCTATCTCCTCTACTCTAAAAACCTTATTAAAATATCTATCGTAATTTAACGGGGCTAAGTACATAATTTTAGTTTTTAGTATTGTAATTCATAATTCACAACTCTTAATCAAAAATTAGATATACTATAAAATGTAAAAAGCTTAATTTTTTTTGCATCTCTGCGTCTTTATGATGAATTAATTGAGAGTAATTTAAATCATAAAGACGCGAAGCTAAAATAGTAACTGTTTGTAATATACTAATTACTAACTATTTGATTCGTTAAGTGGCATAAAATTAGCGAAAAAGCTTTCTGTAGGATTCGCATATATTTCGAGGAATAGTTTTTTTAAGACGTTTTTATCGCCGTCCAATTGTTTCAGTCCATCGTTGATATATTCGTCAAATTTGTCTTTATCTTCCTTCGTAAACATAGAATTGTACTTGTCGGTTCTAAAATATTCGGAGGCTGCCACGTAATTGAAAGTCGTCATCTCATATTTTTTGTATATTTTTTTATCTATATGCTCTGCGAGTTTTTGCAATTTCTCGTTACGGTTGACAATATTTTTAAATTCTTCTAAGTCGTTATTAATCAATTTGTCAAAGCTGTACGTTATGTTTCCTTTCGGCGAGATGAGTCCTTTTCCCATGCTTAGGAGGTCAGCGGTTCGTGATTTTTTGTAATTGTCGTTGTACATTTTATTGTAATTTTCGGCAACTTTTTCTATGTCGCAAGGTTCGTATTGATATGATATTGCGAGCGGAATGATATTAAGTTCGGCAAAATTTTCTTCAAACGAAGCTTCTCCGCTGATGTTGAACATTTTTAAGAGTCCTGGTTGCGTTTTATCTAATCCGTTTTTGGTTCGTCCTTCACGTTGTGCTATCCATATAGATTCTTTCTTTTCGGTGATAGTGTGTCGTATATATTTAGACAGTAAAATAGAATAATCATAAAACTCTTGACGGGGCAAATTTCGTTTGACAATAAAAGTTTTGTTTAATCTGACCAGGTCATATATCCACTTTAAAATCAATAAGTTGCTTCCTATAGCTATTTCTGTTGTTTTATAACCTGAATGTAAAAGTGTATGGTTTAATAAAGCTGAGTCCAATATTATGTCGCGGTGATTAGATATAATAAGGTAATTTTTGTTTTTGTCTAAATTATCTAATCCGTTCACCACAAAATTCTTCACATTGTTTTTGATAATTTTCGCTGTAAGACGAGTAGCAAATTTAAGTTGAAATTCATTAACTGTTTTTACACTTAGCAGCAGCTCTATAATTTTTTCTGTCGGATATTCAGGAAAGAAAAAACTTATTACTTTAAAAAAACCTTTTTCCTGTACCAGTCTGCCAATGGCGTCAGCTACTTCAGAGTCATTATAAGGTCTTATCTCTTCAAATTCAGGATGCATTATCATATAATTTTATCTTTTTATTTAATTATTTATCTTTTACTAATTTAATTTTCTAAGCTTAGCGTTCTTACGTAATTTTCTAATAACTACAATCATAGCAACCACTAATAATATTATAGGCCAAATAGTCGTTATTCCGAGAATAAAATATAATATACCGTTCCACCCCATTTTCAAACTCTCTAATACTTTAGAAAAGAACCCCTCGCGGCGAATTTCACTTTGTTGTATATCTTGGTAAACATATAAATTTATTGTACTCATAGATACCTGGTCGTCTATATATTTTAATTGTCCTTCCTTCGCCTCTATTTCTTCGCGGATTTGTCTTAGATATTGTGTAACATTTAAGATGTCATTAACGGTGTTAGACTTTTTGAGCAGCTCCACGTATTGCAGCTCTATTTCCTTCTTAGATTTGAGCCGCGCCTTAGCATCTACATATTCTGCGGTCACATCGTTAGCCGAAATAACTTTAGAGTCTATACGTGTAGCGATGGAGAGCAACGAATTTACCAGACTGTCAAAGTTCTCGTTAGATACGCGCAAACAAATATTATTAGTTATGCGATACATATTTCGCACCTCGTTTTCTTGCGAAATATATCCCTTCCATTTAGCCGAGAAAGTGTCTATCAAATAGCGCTTCTTATCATAATCTTTTAGCTCAAAGCTAAGATTAGCCGTTTTAATAATCTTATTCTCCACTTTTTCTTCTACTTCGCCATCATTGCCTGGCACCGTACCTGCATCATCTTTAGAAGCAGTTTTATCATCGGTAGGAGCAGCCAGAACAGCTTCATCGTTAGATACTTTCAATTCTTCATACTCTTCCGCAGTACTTTTATTGATTGTGGTCTGCTCTGAGTAGTCTTCAGATTTCATAGTGCCGGAACAACTAATTATTAAATTGTGCAAAAATAATAGAATAATTAGATAAAAATAACGTTTTTGATTAAAAAAAATATTTTTCATAACTTTTTATTTTATTTGTTGTATTTTTTTACTTATTTTGTAAAATGTTTTTTCTTTTGGAAATGAAAATATATAAAATTCAAATATACAAAATTCAAATATATAAAATTCAAATATATAAAATTCAAATATAACGTAAAGATATTAAAATAAATCTAAAAAAACCATAAAATAAATTTTCTTTTATGATAAAAATACTAAATAAAATTAAAATATTGTTAAGTATGATGTTAATATTCTCATTAATAACTACTTATGCTTTTTCGCAAAATGATTATCAATTGGCTAATCAATACTTTTCTGACGGCGAATATGAGAAGTCAGCAGTCCTTTATGAAAAGCTATTTAACGAGACAAGCGTTAAATATTACTTTGATTATTATCTCAAGTCAATGATGGAATTGAAAAATTATGAAGACGCTGAAAAGAAAGTTAAAAAATTGCAGAAGAAGAATCCGACAGACATGACCTATTACATAGATTTAGGTTATATCAGCGCAGCACAAAATAAAACTGCCGAGAAAGAAGAAAAATATAATTACGTATTAAACAATCTCGGAAAAGACAAAAATATTATTTTAACGATAGCAAATGCTTTTATTACGAAGGAAGAATACGAGTGGGCAGAAAAAATTTATAATCAAGCATATATAAATACCAATCAAACATATCACTACCAGCTTGCCAACTTGTATGCAATTCAAATGAAAAAAGACCTCATGATTCGTGAGTATCTTTTCTTTGTCATAGAAAATCCATCGCAGATGTCCACTATAAAAAATACTTTTGAGTACTATTTGAATAACGACGTGAACAACGAATTTTCGGAGATGCTAAGAAAAACTATCCTCGAATATTTGCAATTAAAACATAATGAAAATATTGTTGAACTTTTTATTTGGTACTACTTACAAGAACAAGATTATTACGGGGCATACATACAAGCCAAAGCTTTAGATTTGAGAAATAAAGAAATAGGTGCAAGAGTTTATACCATAGCAGAAACCGCACTTGCAGGAGCAGATTATTCCACCGCAGCCGAAGCGTATCAATATGTCATAAATAAAGGTAGCGGTTTTTTATATTATAAAAAATCAAGACTCGGACTTTTAAAAGTTCTATATTTACAAGTAACGAACAATTTAATTACAACTGACGCTGATATTAAAAATCTGGAGGACAGTTATCTCGGTTTAATCAAAGACGAAGGAATAAACGCCACGACAATAGATATAGTCAACGACCTCGCACATTTGCAAGCATTTTATTTACAGAAACCGCAAGAAGCAATCACAATGTTGGAAGAAGCTGTGTTGCTGACGACTCTTAATTTTCAACAAAAAGGAAAATCTTTAATAGAGCTCGGAGATATATTATTGCTAACCGAAGACGTCTGGGGAGCTACTCTCGCCTATGCAAAAGCCGAGAATGAAAATATAGGTAACGACATCGGAGACCTCGCAAAATTTAAAAAAGCCAAAATTTATTACTTCACAGGAAATTTTACTTGGGCGCAAGCACAGCTTGACGTACTCAAAGCAAGCACTTCCAAGCTCATTTCAAATGACGCATTAGACCTCGTTAAATTGATTAAAGAAGCATTAGCAGAGGACAGCGTGGCTAATAATTTGAAAAACTTCGCCCGCGCAGAATTATGGTTTGAACAAAACAGAACGCAAAATGCCATATTATCTGCCGACTCGCTAATTGAAAATTTTAAAAACAGTCAGATAATTGACAATGCACTTTTTTTAAAATATAAAATTTTTCTCGCGAAAAATGACCGCGAGAAAAAAATTGAAAATCTGGAACTCATCGTAAACAGTCACGCTTGGGGAGATGTGGCTGATAAAGCGCTATTCTTACTCGCACAAATATATGAAAAAGAATTAGATAACAAAGAAAAAGCGATGGAATTATACAAAAAACTTATGATGGAATACCAGGGAAGCTTATATGTTATTGAAGCACGTGCTAAATATCGCGAATTAAGAGGTGACTTCGCACAATAATTTTACCGAAAATATAAATAACTTTAAATAATTATATCCAATGAAAAGAAATACTTTTTTTATTTTAATGTTAATCGTTTTATTTTTAAACGCTTGTGGTGACAAAAAGGAAGATAAGACCACAAATGGCACTACGGACAAAAATACCGAAAACAATACAGGTAATGACAGCAAGCCCGACAAAGTAAAAACTGATGTGAAAAATGCTGACGCCGAAGATATCAAAAAAACACTCAACGAAATTGCAGTCATCTTTAAAAAGCAAGATGCTAAAGAACTAAAAAAATATTTTTATTTTCAAGATAAATATATGTTAGTTTCAAATCCGGGAGTTTATATTATCGCCGCTGTTAGTGACAAGTTTGATTTTGCCGAACATCTTAATTTTAAAACCGATGAACTCAAATTTGAAGAATGGGCAGAATTTGATATAGACACGCAAGAATGGAACAAGCAAGGAATATTTGCCGAAGTAAACATTCCAAATGACTATTTTACATCTATTTGTCAGAACATGAAAGATTATATTGGAGAAGTAGATGACAAAACAGTAGAACTCGCCGGTGAAATTGATAAGATGGAATTTATTAGAGTTGTATTTACAGAACAATATTTTCGTTTTTACTTCGCCAAAAAAGGTGACAAATGGCTGATAGTTGCTATAGATATTCACGATTTTAGCGCATAACAAGATGAAAATATTGATAACAGGAGGACTCGGATTCATCGGCTCTAACACAGCCGAGATGTTGATAAACAATAATATAGAAGTTGTTATTTTTGATAATTTCTCTTCCGGAAAAATAGAAAATATACAAGATTTTGAACATAAATTACAAGTTATACGCGGAGATATACGCGATTTTTATCAAATTAATCAAGCCATGAACGGCATAGATGCAGTGATGCATCTCGCCGCTATGGCATCGGTACAAAAATCCATAGACGAACCGCTATTATGCAATCAAATAAACATAGACGGAACTTTAAATGTCTTGCAAGCGGCTAAAAATAACAACGTTAAAAGAGTAGTCTTTGCTTCTTCAGCTGCAATATATGGAGACAATCCGCAAATACCGAAACGCGAAGACATGCTACCTGAACCGATGTCCCCGTATGCCATATCTAAAATAACCGGAGAATATTATTGTAAAATTTTCGCTGACCTCTACAATATTCAGACTTTGTGTTTTCGCTATTTCAATATATACGGACAAAAACAAGACCCCAAGTCGGATTACGCCGCAGTAGTTCCTATTTTTATTAACAACGCCTTAAAACAGCAAAACTCGGTTATATACGGAGACGGACAGCAAACACGTGATTTCGTGCATATTGACGACCTCGCAAAAGCAAATTTTCTCGCATTGACAAAAGAGATAGAACAAAAACATTTAATCTTAAATGTTGCTAATTATAAACAAACTTCTATTACCGAACTCTTTGAAATAATTTATAAGTCGCTGAAAATAAACTTTAAAGCCATATATAAAGAACAACGAAAAGGAGATATAAAATATTCGTTTGCCGATAACTCTAATTTGTTTAACTTCTTGAACTTCAAACCCGAAATAAACTTAGAAACAGGTATGAAAAAAACTGTTAATTATTACCAAAAAATGTAACTATGAAACTTTTTCCCCTTATAACAATCTCATTAGTTTTTTTTATGAATATAAAATCCTCAAATTCCCAGAATATTAGCATAGATAGTTTGATTTTTGAAGACATTTTTATTATAGATAATCAATTTAAACCTAAAAAAAATCAAACTGTCGTAGCCGAAATTTCCGGAATAGAATATACCGGCGAAGATAATTTTTATTATCTATTGCCACAGTCAGATACTAAACCTATTTATTATAAAGTTGATTTACAAAAGATTAACAATAAAATACAAATAAATTTTGTCACGACAAAAAAAATAAAAGCTAAGTATTTTGACGGCGAGTCAATTCGTATAAATCCACTAAATTCACAAATATATTTGACAGAAGAATTGGACACCGCATCGCTGGTATATTCGTTAATTAACAATAAACCTAAGATTATTAATGAGTTAAAAAGTCATCCCGTAAATAGTGGGTACGAGGGAATGAGTTTTAGTAATCAGGGAAAATATCTATGGCTTTCGCAAGAAAGAGCTAATAATTTTGAAATAGGAAACATTACTACTCATTTTTTTTGTTATGAGACGCAAACAAATAAGCTCTTACATACTTTTAATTATTCGTTAGACAAAATTAGTGAGGACACAAAATGCGATAACGGAATTTCGGAAATATTATTTATCTCAGATAATGAACTAATTGTAGTAGAACGAGCATATATTCAAGAAATAGGGAAAACATCGGTTCGGGTATATTTATCAAAACTTAATTTTGAAAATAACAACATAGACAAGATAAAATTATTAACTGATTTTAGAACTTTATCTAAAATAGACAACATAGAAGGAGTGTGCATGAGTGCCGATAAAAAATCGTTAATCTTTGTATCCGACAACAATTTGAATGTTACCCAACAAACACAAATTATTTTTATGAAAATAATAAAAAAATAAGGAAATGTTAAAAAATAAGGAAATGTTAAAAAAACTATCTTTTTTGTTTATATTGACATGTTATAGTGTCATTATTTTATCTCAAACGGACCCAAATGGTTATAACATATTTTATTACACCTCAGGAACTAAGGCAAGCGAGGGAACGTTACGTGAAGGTAAACCCGATGGTTATTGGAAGACCTATTACCCTGATGGAAAAATGAAATCCGAAGGAAACCGTAGAAATTATATGTTGGACAGCGCATGGGTATTTTACGCAGCAACAGGAGATACTAATGAGGTAATTAATTATTTTAATGATAAAAAAAGCGGATACAGCTATAAATATGCCAAAATAGATACACTGGGCAAAAAAATAAACTATCTAAAATCAAAAGAACTGTATCTCAACGACATAAAACAAGGACAAGCTTTTTATTTCTTCTACAACGGACGAGTTTATCAAGAGATAAATTACAAAGACGGCACAAAACATGGAATCGCTAAAGAATATACTGAAGATGGAGTACTCATAGAAATTATTGATTATAAATATAATAACATAGCAAGACATGAGTCATTCAACCGCTACGATAAAGATGGCAAAAAGAACGGAACATGGAAAGAATTTTACTTAGATGGCACATTAAAAATAGAATCCATATATAAAAATGGTGTCTTAAATGGCTATTATAAAGAATTTGACAACACCGGGTTACTTATAAAAATGATAAAATATCTCAACGGCGAAATCATAGAAGAAATAACCGAACAAACGCAGCAAACAGAACCGCAAGCGGTGGTAAAAGTTGAAAAATACGACAATGGAGCAATAAAAAATACCGGCGGATTTATTAACGAAATCCCGATAGGAGTACATAAAGAATTTGCCGAAGACGGAAAAGTTTTAAAAACAGATACTTATAACGACTTAGGAATAAAAATCTCCGAAGGAATAATAGAAGAAGATGGCAAAAAACAAGGTAACTGGACATATTTGTATCAAACAGGTGAAAAACTATCAATCGGAAATTACAAAAATAATCTCAAAGAAGGAGAATGGACTTTTTATGCAAAAAATGGTAATATCTCGCAAAAAGGAAGCTATATCAACGACAAACCGCATGGACAATGGAAATGGTATTATGAAAACGGCAAATTACTTAGAGACGAAAATTATACCAAAGGCATTTTAAATGGTGCTTTTGTTGAACTCTCCGAAACAGGAGACACGCTGGTAACTGGAAATTATTACAACGGACAAGAAGATGGAATATGGAAATACAAAATAGGTGACCAATACTGGACAGGAAAATATGCTTTTGGCGCAGAAGCCGAAGAATGGAATTATTTTTACCATCCAGAAATGAAATTGAAAGTTACTTGCAGTTACGTACAAGGGGAACGACATGGAATTTATAAAGAATTTTACCTTGATGGAACACTCAAAGAACAAGGCGAATATTTGATGGGCAAAAAGCAGAAAGACTGGAAATATTACGAAGAAGATGGAATGCTCCGAATGACAATTACATACAGCTTAGATGAAATAATAAAAGTAGATGGCTTAGTTATAGATTGATAAATTGGCATCTTTCATAACCGCTTAAAAGTAGTTTACACTTTTTTCTTTGCGAAACT
>DYQJ01000070.1 GCA_020719345.1 Draconibacterium orientale
GACAAAATTTTGGCGGTTTCGGAGGAAAACTTACTGTACAAATAAAACATTTGAATATTTTTATAGAAGGACGTCAATATTTTGGGATAGATGAAGGGTTTAAAGGGGTTAAATTCTCATCTGAAGCGCAAATGTTAGTAGGTGCATTTGGAAATTTAAAGTTCTACACCAAGCCACCTAAAGACGGCGGAACAGGTGATGATACAGAATGGGATTAAAAATAATTTTATACTATTTAGCACCTATTAATATATTGAATATCAACATTTTTTCTCGCAGAGTTTCGCAAAGTTAAAAAGCGCAGAGTTTCGCAAAGATTTGATAATCAATAAAGTTATTTACAATAATTTTATACAAAAAAAGATTAGCATTAATTTGCTAATCTTTTTTTTCGTAATGCTAAATATATTAAATTTGACAACTTTTTAAAAGTTGTCAAATTTGATAGATTAAAAGTTGTCAAATTTGATAGATGTTAGTCGTGAATAAATTTAAAGAATCTGTCAAATCGGATTGATTTCAAAAAAGATTTATCTTTATCTATTGATAACCAGACAAATAAAGCTTTTCCGACTACATGGTCTTCTGGCACAAAACCCCAAAATCTTGAGTCTGCCGAGTTGTGTCTGCTGTCACCGAGCATAAAATAATAGTCCATCTTAAAAGTATAAGTAGTAGCTTTTTCTCCGTTGATATAAATATCTTGTCCTTTAATCTCCAAATCATTTTCTTCGAAGACATCAATAATTCGTTGGTAAACTGGGAGATTATCTATTGTTATATCTATAGTTGCACCTTTTTCTGGTACCCATATAGGTCCAAAATTGTCTTCGTTCCACTTATAATTATCTTTTTCTGCAGCTTTTATAATTATTTCTTTGTTGTTAGTTATCAACGTTTTTTCTTGTTCGTTGTTTGTAAGTTTAAACAACGCTTGTTCTAATGTTGCAGCATTATTATATTTAACATTTTTCAATGGCTCAATCAAATTAGCAACTGAGTCGCTAATATTATTTTTAATATATTGAATATCATATTCTTTCAATTTGTAATGTGCAACCGAGTGCGGAAAGATATAAGTTTCTTTATATTCTTTTGGCTTAATAATTTGTATAACGTGTTTTACATTAGGTAGTTTTTTCAATTCTTCTGCATTGTCTTTAATTAACGGATAGATAAAAATTTTAGAGACATCTACTCCCTTCGTTTGCGGAAAGAATTTTAAAATTTCTGTATCTATTCGTTTGCTGCTTTCTTGGTCTTCTACGGATATTTCTAATTCTTCTAATACAATAGGATTTATCGGTGTTCCGTCTGTGATGACAATATATTTGTACTGTTTCTTATCAATATCTTTTTGTTGGACATTGTTTACGTACAATATACCATCGATTACTTTGAGCGTGTCTCCATGTATTCCTACGCATCTTTTGATATAATTTTCTCGTTTATCTACGGGTCTTGCCACTATTTCGCCAAAGTAATTTTCAAGCATTTCGCCTGTGTACGGATTTATCAAGTCGTTGCTCCATACCGCTTTTCTTCCAAAGTCTCTACAAAGTTGATAGTAGCTTTGATTCTGTTGATTTAAACATACGGTGTCTCCGTCCGGGAAGTTAAAAACTACGACATCATCATTTTCAATATCTTCTAAACCTGCGAGTCTTTTATAAGGATTTTGTATCCATGTTAAAAAAGATTTCGTATTGTCTGTGAAAGGCAATGTATGATGTGCAAACGGAAAAGATATTGGAGTGTTTGGCATTCGTGGTCCGTAATGATATTTGCTCACAAAAAGATAGTCCCCTACGAGTAGCGATTTCTCCATAGAAGAGGTAGGAATTGTAAACGCTTCTATCAAGAACATTCGTATAATCGTAGCGGCGATGACAGCAAATACGGCGGCATCTATCCATTCTATTAATCTTGAGCGTGGTGCATTTCGTTTTTTCCAGAATGTCCAGTTAACTTTTTTGGTGATATAAAAGTCAAAAATAACTAACGAAATCAATAGCAGCCAGTAATTACCTATCCAGATGACCAGTAATAAGAACAAAATCATAGTAATAGTGAAATTCACATATTTGTTCTTAAAAAAACGTTTGACTGCATTGGGTTTAGGCGTAGATTCAATCTTTAGGTTGTCCACTTTTTTCTGCTCATTAAAATTTTTTTTGTCCATTGTTATATTTAATTTGATTATTTTTTTGCAAAATTAATTTTATTTTTTGAGAAAATAAAGTTAAATAAAATGAAAATAACATAAAAAACTAATACTCTATTTCTATAAAAGAATTTTTTTTCTTATTATAATTAGGTTTATAATTAGGATTTTTCAGTTCTTCGGGTACTTTCAATTGCCATATAAGTAGAGTGGTTTTACCTTGTTGTATTACTTTGAACTCTGCTCGCCGGTTGTATTTTTGTCCTTCTGTGTTCCATGTGCCGTCTAAGTTTTTATTATAAGCGATAGGATTTTCTTCGCCATATCCAGATACGATGAGTTGTTTAGCGTTTAGTCCTTTGTCGGTCATGTATTTTTTGAGTGTTTCTCCTCGTCTGATAGACAAATTATAATTATAATTAGCTTCTCCTTTTGCGTCTGCGAAAGCCCCGATTTCTACAATAGCTTCTTTATTGTCAATAAGATATTTTGTCAGTTTATCAAGGGATTCATTTTCTTTGACTTGATTAGCTTTCCCAAAATCAAATAAGATATTTTCTATCTCTATAAATTGGTCATAAACATTTCCGAGACTGTCGATTAGCAACGTATTTAGTTCTTCTTGTGCGAGAGTATCTAATTGTTTGTCACAATTTACTTCCGGGTCAAGACGAATAATTTTATATAAATTTATAAATGGTAGTTCGTCAGTTATCGTTATTTTTTCGTCTAATATAATTTTTGTTTCCGTTTCTATGATGATGTTGTAGTTGTGGTTTCGTTGGGTAACAAAAATAAATTTTCCTTTTTTGTCTGGGGTTGCGACTAAATATTCTTTTGTTTCTATGTCAGTTATTGTTATTTGTGCTTGTGGTCTTGTTTCGCTACAATGAGTTAATATTCCGGTCATTACTACGAGTTCGGTGGGTTTTTCTTGCGGGAGCGAGATGACATATATGTCAGAGCGTCCTATGGAATTTTCGCGTATTGACGAGTAATAAGCTCGTGTTCCATCTGCGGTAGGAAAATAGAATATGTCGTCTTCTACGGTGTTTATAGGGTATCCGATGTTAGTAGGTTTTAGCCATAGTCCATTTTGGTCTCTAACCGATTTAAAAATGTCGTGTCCTCCCATTCCTTTGTGACCTTTTGAGCTGAAGTATAAAGTTTTGCCGTCTGGATGAATATATGGACCTTCTTCGTCGCTTGTGGTATTAATACTATTTCCGAGATTAACTGCTTGTCCCCATTGTCCGTCTGAATTTTTTTGCGACATGTAAATATCTTGTCCACCAATTCCTCCGGGTCTTGCACTTGTGAAGTAGAGAAAATTGCCGTCAAGCGAAAGTGAGGCATGCGTTTCTCTAAATCGGGTGTTAATATTTTCATTTAGTTTGACAGGTTTTGTCCAGTCTTCGCCGTCAAATTTGGAGAAGTAAATAGACCCTTCGTCTTCTTCTTTATAGATAAAAAGTTGAAGTCCATCATAAGATAATCCGATTGATGCTTCGTGTTCGGCGGTGTTAATATTTTTACTTATAGCCACAGGTGTTGTCCATAGTCCTTTGTCATCTTTTTCGGAGATATAAATATCTTCGTCATATTGTTCGTCATATTGTTCGTCATACAATAAAATTTTTCCGTTATTAGCTCGTCTGGAAGTAAAAATGAGTTTGTTTTCGTCTATAGAAAGAATCGGAGTATGTTCGGTGAAAGGTGTATTTACTTGATTTCCAATGTTTTCAACATTAAAATTGACGGGTTGTTTGTATAATTCGCTTGCGGTATTAATAAGTGTGAGTTCGTTATCAATAATTTTTTTGAATTTTCTATTTGTTGTATTAAGTTTGAGTTTCGTAAGTACGGCGGTCGCGCTGTCATAGTAGTTATTAATACGATATGCTCTTCCGAGATAGAAGTAAACTTCTTCTATGTTCATCACTTTTTTATGTTTTTGTTTCGAGTAATATTTGATGGAATTTTTCAAATAGATAATTGAGCTGTCTTTACTCATGCGAGTGTTGAGGTAGCAGAAACCGAGATTGTATAAATATAAAGGATTTTGCGGGTCAAAGAGTACTATTTGTTTATATAAAACAATTGCTTGCCTGAAGTCTTCAGAATATACTAACTCGTCTATATAAATATCTCTTTTTCGTTGCGAAAGACATATATTTATAGTCATAAAAATAAATAATATTATTAGTATATTTTTTTTCATTAAAATGAATTTTTATAATATAATACTTGTGTTGTGTTTATCAGATGTTTATCATCTAATTTTTTATTTATCTCAGGTGCTTTAAGTCCGTTGTAGAATAATTTGTCGCCGATTAATATTCTGGCTTCGTCCCACATATTTTGTTGTAAGAACGAGTTAATTAATTTTGCTCCTCCTTCTACAATTAACGACTGTATATTGCACTTGTGTAGAACGTCTAAAGTCTGTAAAATAATATTTTTTTTAAAATTAATTAGCTTTATTTGTATATTGTTATTATTATGAGGGTCATAATTTTCTTCTTCTGTTAATATAATTGTTTGTATGTTGTCATTAAATATGTTGAGTGTTTTAGCGAGTCGTTGTTTTTGGTCAAAAATAATTCGGCAAGGGTCGTTACCTGTCCATTGTCTGACGTTAAGTTTTGGGTTGTCGTTCTGTGCGGTGTTTGTACCTATCATTATGGCTGTTTCTTGTGTTCTCCATTTATGAACTAAGTTTTTGGCATATTCACAAGTTATCCAATTGTCTGCTAAATTAAAATTATCAGTTCGTTGTATGTCTATGTATCCGTCTAATGTTTGCGCCCATTTCAAAATAATATAAGGTCGTTTTTTAAGATGAAACGTAAAGAATCGTTTATTTAGCTCTATGCTTTCTTTTTCCATTATTCCCACTTTAACGTCTTTATTTAAGGACAATAATTTTTGTATAGATTTTCCTGCGACTTTTTCAAACGGGTCTTTTGTAGCGATGACTATTTTAGGGATTTTCTTTTCAATAATAAGGTCTACGCATGGCGGTGTTTTTCCATGATGAGCGCAAGGTTCAAGAGTTACATATATAGTAGATTCCGGTAAAAGCGTGTGGTCTTTTACCGAGTTGATGGCATTCACCTCTGCATGCGGTTTACCGGCTTGGGTGTGATATCCTTCTCCTATAATTTTGTCCAGATGCACTATTACGGCTCCCACCATAGGATTAGGGTATGTATTTCCGAATGCTGTTTCGGCAAGTTGTATCGCGCGTGACATGTATTGTAGTTCTTTCAACGTATAAAAAATTAATATTTAAACCTTTCCAAAGTGCGACGACTTTGGAAAAAGTTTAAAAAAGATTTATTGTTTCACTTTTTGTAGTAACGCTCCGAGTTTAGCATCTGCTTCGGCGCGTTCCGAGTCTTTGACATTGGCTTCAAAATAGACGTTTGCTTCAAATGAGCTTCTTAGTCCGGCTGACCATTCTACAAAGTATTTCTCACCTGGGAATTGTATTCCGAGTTTGAGGTCTTTTTTAGAAGGAGAAGAGACCGGCACTTCGGCAAATACTTCGAGGGCATCTTCTTTTCTCACTTTAGGTCTATCTTTTTGTGGCAAATAACACCATCCGAGTGTGTTCACAAATTTGTTTAAGATATTAGCGGCAATTCTTGCTACGATGTCCACGTTGCTTGTCAGTTGGAAAGTTTCTACATGTTCTCTGACTTGGTCGGCGATGATTTTTTTCAAGTTTACGCGGTTCTTATTTTTATTGATCTCGTGTAAAATCAAATCGGCGATTTTTCGTTTTAGTCCAAGATGGTCAAGGACGTCGTCATTTTTAATTTCTTCTATATATTCTAACCATCTGCTGAGAAGATTACTTGCAAACATGGTGGATCGGTCAATAATTTCTACCGGTTTAGTGGTGTCGTTCTTTTGTTCTATCAGCGATTGTATATCTATTCCGTTTTCGTCGAGTATCTCTTTGAGGGTTTTATTGTCATCTATACCGAAATATTCTTTGAGTTTATTTAATATACTATCCGAAGCTTCACCTTTGTCTATTGTTATAAATTGATTAAGCATCTCAATTAAATCCATAGAGACGGTTTTTTCTACTTGTGCGGTCATTTCGTCTTTTGGCTTATTTTTGTCTACGTCAATTTGTTTGTTCATCATGAGGTCAAAATATATTTTCCATGACAGGTCGTCAGTTATTACCAGACGGTCTACGAAATTACCAAAAGTATTATTTTCTTTTTGCATTTTCATAAGTGCCATGAAAGCATTTGTAGCATTTAATTTTGCTTTTTTCAATTTTTCTTCCACGTTACCACCTTGATAATAAGCACTTAGCTCGTCATGTATTCGCGTTTTTAGTTCCTGTATTTGCGATTTTATTTGTTCGCGTTTGATGATAGGATTGCATGTAGGAGTCAGATACTTAATAACATAATCTATACCGCTTTTGTTAAGGTCAGTACATTCTTTCCATACTTCTTGCGGATTGTGAAAATGTTTGACTACATCTTCGTGATTTAACCAAGAATCTTCCATGTCTTTAAGTTTTTGTACATATTCGGGCTTGATGCTTGTTTCTCGTCCTGCATTATCCATTCCATCATAAATAACTCTTGACCATTTAGGGTCTCGTAGCGGGAATAGGTTTTTGAAAGTTCCATTAGAGTTCCAATTCTTTATCCATTGGTCACCTACCGAGATTCCCATTTGGTCGGCAAAGTTAGCACCAATACGAGCTTTCCATTTAGCGTTATGTGGTCCGAGTTGTCCGGGTAATTCAGTAGCCGGATTTCCTGCGAGTTCAATATTGAACTTAGTAAAAACTACTAACAGCGGTATAAGGTCTTCTATTTGTTTTTGAGGGACAAGCACCTCTAACTTTCGTTCTCGTTCTTCGCGTTTTTGTGGCGAGTCTCCGTGTGTGTTTTTTATCCACTCGTACAAGAATTTAGGAAGGTCTGCTACTTCGGGTTGTTTGTCGTCCATGCAAAAAAGAAGGGTGCTTATTTCGTAGTTGAAATTATATCTATCAAATAAGAAAGCAACTTTACCGCGAAGGAATACTAAAAGTTTGTCGTCATTTGACTTGTCAGCAAACGTTATTTCGGGTATTTGTTGTCGTGAGCGTGCGCCAGGGAAGTCCAGCACGTCTGCTTGTTGTAAGAAGGCACGTGATGGGTGATTTGCTGTTTTATCTAATAGCGGTAAAACTACTTCTGCGGTTAAAGCGCTTATAACAGAGCGGTTTAAAGAAGCTAAAAAAGTTCCGCCGTCATATAATTTTACTTCGGGTTTGCTTGTACTTTTGTATAATTCTCTAAGTCGTTCTACGTCGAGGATTGTATCTAATTGAGGCGTTAAAGCTGCGAGTTCGCATCTTACTTCGGAGAGGAAGTTTACTTGTTTTAGTCCTTCGCTGAGTCGTTTGAATATGTCGGTGAAGAAAGGTTGTTTCCCCCAGATGAATTCAAATAGTTCCCAACGTGAAAGCGGGTCAATATAAGGGACTAATGTAGAGATGTCTTCCCAGAAGTTAATCATATTAAGTTCTCGGAGTAGGAAGTTATCTCGGAATTTATGATTAAGATATTCTTTAATCTCGTAAATTTCGTCTTCCGTAAGTCCTGGTACGGGCGAGTTTACTTTTCGCAATTCCAGGGTTTTAATCTTCTTTTGTATTTCGTCTCTGTTAATGCTGTACGTATAATGTGTTATATCTGACAAATAACCGTTAGATATTATTTTAACTATGTCTGCTTGACTAAAAAGTCGGATAGCATAGGGTTGCCAACCGGGTTTGTGACTGTCTATGGCGGTAAAACGGGAGACTACTCCTGTAGCTTCTTTACCTCCTCCGGGTGGATTTATTTTGGCGATGAAGTCTATTTCTTCACTTGTTCCGGGATTTTTAACAAATAAAGAGGCGTCTTCGTTCGTTTTCGCGAGATTTGATACAAGATATGATTTACCGACTTGACTTTGTCCAAAGATGGCGATAGAAGGTCTCATCGGCACTGCCTTCTCAAAACGGTTTGCATCTCTGCGGAATTTTTTCAGATTGTAGTTAGTAACCGCTTGTTTATCTTTTTCAACATTAGCCGATACCCAAGTTAAGCTGTCTTGAATGACTTGTTTTAACAAAGTACAATCTTGTATTAATTTTTCATTATCTAAATTTGACATATTATGTTATTTTAAAAATTTCAAATTGTTACATTTAGTTATTACAATGGTAAAATTTACATATTTAAAGTAATAAGTATAGCAATAATATAAGGAGTGGTAGCAATTATCGAGGCGAGTGCTACTCTTTTTTGTTTTATGCGAATAGCTTCGTCGCCGTAATATTTTATATAAGTTCCGTTATTTTTGTATTCTTCGGGCATCTTATAGTTACTAAGTTTTGGCTCCGCCATAGCGATTAACATTGCCGGTATAAGTCCTACTACGGGACAAGCAAGTGATGTACAGACTGCTGCAATAACGGGTTCCGTTGTTTTGTAATACGTATTTGCATCTGTGATGGCTCGGTTTCTTATTTCTTCATCCGAGAGTTCCAACATAGCAGTGTCTCGCTTGGCAGTTTTGTTAGCCATGACAACAATAGTTCCGTCATTATACTTTATCATCAGTACGTCTGTCTGGTTGAGCGTATTAATTTTCCCGGACATGTCGTCAAAAATCTTATAAAAGATATACGTATCTTTCACTTCCGTTATCTTCGCCTTAATTTCTTCGCCCGATATTAAATATATATAATCTTGACAAAAAATATTCGTTGTCAGAAGCGAGAGCAAAATAAAAAAACTAATTTTAGATAAATTAATCATTGTAAAAAGATAAAATGACTTTTTTTAGCATTTAATATCAGCGTATTTAACGGCTTTTCGGGTTTCTCGGCGTACTACGGCAAAAGTAATTCCTTCTACTATTCGTGAGCTTCCTACTCCGTTGGCATTGTGTATATCAGGGTCAACGTTGAGAGTTTCTTCGGGTGAGATGAAGTCATAAGTTTGAAAATTTAAGGAGCAAATTTTAGCTATCATATCTAATATAGCCCTTCGTTCGGCAATAAAACAGCCGGAGATAGCGGACAGAACTTTAGTAGAAGCTTTATGCACAATTTCCAGATTTTCTTTTTCATCTTTTGCAAGTAACGAGAATGCGTATTTTAAAGCAGTCCACCCCTTTGATAGTTTCATTATAAATTTACCGGCATCAGCAGATTTGGAATTAGCGGCGTCGTGCAACAGTCCTATCAATTTTTTTAGTTCGGTGCTTGTGTCCTCTGGGTCTCTAAAATATTCATTAATGTAAATATCAAGAGGAATTACGGCGGAGAGTTCGTTCTTAATTCGGTGCTTGTCGTCTTCGGCTTCGTCAATTTTGCTCTTTAGTTCTTTGAACTTCATATCGTACTGCTTGTATTTTTCCTCGTTTTTTCCTCGTTCTTGTTGGAGAGTATTGGCGAGTTGTGTTACTTGCGAGGATCTATCTTCGTTTCGTTGTATTTGTGCGCCGATTTTGTGCAAGCTGTCTTGTGGAAATATTGTTTTGATAGCTTTTTCGAGCCACTGGGCAATAGTTATATTTTCTTCAGTGTATGGCAATTGCAAATATTTATTATTTTTCAATTGGTCAAACACATCTTGTCCCACAAAACCTAATAACCATTTAGCTATATCTTCTGCCGAAGATATTTTGACATTTTGGGCATCTACGGTCAGATTATTTGTGTTTTGTATATTATTTTGTTCCGAGTTATTATTTTCATTATTACTCTTCTCTACTTTCTTAGTAAGCGAAAACGACATACTTTGATTATCATTTTGCGAGCTGTCGTCATTGGTATTAACTGATTTGGTTAATTTTGTCATAATAAAAAATATTTTAGTTATAAAAAATGAACTTATGTTATTTGTATTTTTTGTTGATATAAAAAAATTAGGTTAAGCTCCCAAAATATTTAATTTTGGAAGCTTAAAATATTATACTGTTAATTATCAAAAAGTTGTATTAAGAAAATACCGGTATCTAACCAGTAGCCATGCTCGTCGGCGAGAGTTTGCAATACTACTTTCAGGTCTGTTGCCGGAATTTTGTTGCCGTTTTTATCAATGATATTTCTAAGGGATTTAAGTCCTTCTTTATCACGCGGATTTCGTTCTATGTCAAAAGTAAGCGGTTCGCGGTCTTTAAGTCGTTTAGCGGCATCAAAATTAGAATAAGTTATTTTAAACATTGGTGTAGCTATCCAGTCTTCTGCCGGCATCTGTCTCATACCCAAGAGCATGTGTCCGAAAAAGTTTATAGATTTGTTGTCAGTGTTCGGGTCGAGGATTACGTCTTTTAGTCGTGCTTTGTTGACATCATATTCTCCTATATAATCTGCTGTGGAGTCAAATTTTTGTTTCAATAAAGAAGTGTCTATCGTAAAGTCGTCTAATCGTCTAAGTGTTCCTGCCATCAATGCTACTGTTGCTCCTACTGTTACGCAAGTTTTCGGGTCTTTAATAATACCATTTCCTTCGGCAAACGGGTACCAAGTTCCTATTCGGTATCTTCCGAGTTGAACAATTCTGTCTGGTGTTGCGGGTAAATATTTCAAAAACAGGTCTTTAATAACGGGTAGCATACTTGGTCTACCTGAGAGTAATACATAGTCACAATTGAATTGTGAGACTACTCCGCAAAGGTCACCTATCATTTTTTCTACCACGTCTTTAACAACTTTATTTGTTCCTTCGTTAGTTAATTCCCAAGTCATTTTGTCCAGGTCAAAACCAACTGCTCCTTCACGTCTAAATTCGGAATTAATATAATCAATCAAAAGAGAATTAGGACGCGGATAGTTTACAAAGAAGGAGTCAAAACCGCGCACTTCTTGCGGTCTTTCTTCGGCGGTATGTTGTAAAACGTCGAATGCTATCGGCAAAGCAATTTGATTGGCAAATTGTTTTTTCATCAGTTTGTCGCGAGAAGTAGTTCTGCCAAGGAATGGACCGAAAAGGAATGTCATTACATTGACGGTATTTTTGCAGCCGAGTTTATCAGCATACTTTCGTATGTTTGGAAGCACAATTCTTTCTATTACTCTTTTCACGATGTCATCGCCGGCATGATTAAAACCTTCCCAAAAAAGCGGTTCCGGTGTTAATACCGAGATATTTGCACTCGGATTGGCTTGATAAGTTGCTATCATGAGGTCAGTTGTACCGCCTCCTATGTCCACGCTTGCGATAGTAACTGCCGGTTGATTAGGATATTGTGTGTCTTTTCGCAGCTTACCAACTGTTTTGATATACAGATTTGCATTGTTTAAGAATCTATCTTTAATTTCGCCGTAAACAAAAGCGAGTTGGTTGCAAGTAGCTTCGTCATAGTTCCATTCTTGTTTTTTGTCTGGGTCTCTTCGTATGTCTGCAGAGTCTGGAATTATAGTCAAATTAGGGTCAATAAAACCATTTCCAAAATAGCTTTTCAAAGCTTGAAGAGCATCTTTTGCGTGTTCGCGAAGTATAACTTGTTCGGTTTGCAGCATTGCTGTCGGACAGGTTAAGACGATTCTTCTAAGTCTACGTGGCAGATTTTCTTGTCCTTGACGTTTTCTAAATTTATGACTGTTAACAAAAGTTATTGCCTGCATAAATATTTCTATTAGTGCGAAAGTCATTAGTGAGCTTCGCGAGAAATGTGGATTCATGGCAGCATATTTCTTTTGATTTTCTTCTGGGTCATCGTCAAATTTTTTCTTTTCATTTTCTAAAAGTTTTCCGTCTTCGGTAAACAATTCGGCTACTCCGTATAATGCGGGTTTGGCAAAATGTTCTTGTGTTCGGGAGATGTATGTCCATGGAAATACACGTCTTTCGGTGTCCCATAAATATCTTTTAGGACTTGACATTATAGCATTAGAATTGTCGGCACTATTCAAAACGGAAAGTCTTGCTGCTTCGGGTCCTACTCTTACGAGTGAAGGCCACGCAAAAGCACGTCCGTTGCCGGAGATGATAAACGATGATTCGTCTCCGAGATTGGATTTAACAAAGGCGAGTCTCATTTCAAATGGGTCCGAGTAAGTTCGGTCGGGATATGTCATGTCTCTTATTTCTAAAGGTACGGCTTCGGTAAATTCAAAAGATTGTCCTTGCTTAGCCGATTCAATTAAAATTCCGCAAGTTCGGGAATTTCCTACGTCTAAAATCATGTCCACATCTATGGATACTTCGTGAGTATGTAATGTGACTTTCGGAAAAGCTTTAGCAACTCCAAGTACTTTCAATAAAGTAAGAAATACTGAGGTGTGATGAAAAAGATACCCTTCATCTTTTTTATTTGATGCGGCACGTTTTTTTTCATATTCCATTTTTAGCCAGTCTTGGATCCAGTCTTTTGCACAGAAGAAGAAGTTATCTTTAGAATGTGTAGCACATTCAAAGACAGAGTTTTGTGCGTCTCTGCTTGTAGGCACGAGATATTCTTCGTTGCTGGCGTCTTCAGTTTTAGTGTCAAAAGCCAACACTACACTGTGAGTGAACTCGTCTGTTTCTTCATTTGCGCCGGGGATTTTACTAAACCACATCATTGCCCATGTGATTGGACCTTGTTGAAATTTTTTACCGTCAAAGCTTTTACGAAGATACGGTATTGGTAACCAGATACTTTCGTAAGTGTCCAATGATTCTCTTGCGCGGACGGTAATTATTTTATGTTCTGGGATTTTGTTTATTAAATGTTTCGGAATTTTTTCTTCGTCCACCATTCCCGATTCCGAATCCATAGCGATTTTACGGATTTCTTCGGTCATTTCAATAAAACGTTGTCCTTTTTCATAATAATATGGAAATACAAAGGTATATTCTTTGTTTCCTTCAATATCTTCTTCCATCTTTTCAAAAAAGTCGCCGTTTTGTTTTAGCGCGGGTGACTTTTGTCCGAGATTTATTTTTAAAGTATGGAATTGAATACCTGAATTGGCTATTAAGCTGATATCTGCCATATTTATAGATTTTTATAATTATTTTTCACTAATTAATTTTTTAATACTTTCAATAATTTTGTCTTCGGAGACTTCGTCTGCTTTGAGCGAGTCCATTTTAATGAGGTCTACTTTTTCTCTAAGAAGTCCGGAGTTGATGACATTTTTTTCTACCGTTGTAAGCGTATTTATGTGTGTCCACTGATTTTTAGCGACTGTTATGCCGAGTCTATTCGCCGATTTTAAGAGTGTTCTCATTTCTGCTATCATTTTTTCGCCTTTTTGTTCCCAGTCGTCTCCGTCAGTTCCGTAGAATATATATATATTATAATCTTTTGCTAATTGTTTTTCTTCAATAATTTTATTTACAAGTTCAAAAGCGGGAAAAACTTGTGTTCCTCCTGCAACTTGTAATTTATAATAAGTGTAAAAGTCCGGCACTTCTTTAGCTTCGGTGTCGTGTACAATAAAGCGAGTTTCTACGTTGTTATGATATTGGTACATTAACCAGCTGTATATTAGTAAGTGTTGAGTAGTAATAACTTCGGTAGGTTTACCTTGCATAGAGCCGGAGTAGTCTCGCACAAAAAATACCACTGCTTGTGCTTCAAAGTCTTTTTCGCGGGAGAGGATTCTAAAAATTTTGTCTTTAGGATTGATGACAAGATTTTCGGGTTGAAATTCTGCGTCTTCGGTAATATTTCCAAGTACGATATTAGTTTCAACAATTTTTCTTAGCGTAGCTTTTTTGTCAAGTAGTTGTCCGAATCCGCGGTTTTTGTCTGTTAGGTCGTAGGTAAATTTAGTTAATGATGGCTTTTTACCTTTGTTTTTAACATTAGGTAGTTGGAATTTTTCTGTGAGTATCTTTCCGAGGTCGTAAGCTTCTGCGGTTACATCATGTTCTCCTCCGCCTCCTTGTCCTGCTCCTGTTCCTTCTCCTTCACCTTGTTGGTCTGCTTTTTGTTCGCCAATTACTTCACCTTCTTCACCTTCTCCGCTTCCACCGGCTTGATTTTCAGAGCTTGTGGAGTTGTCGTGGTAGAATTTAGGTTCTTCGGTTGTAGGGACGAGTATAACTTGTCCTTTTCCGCCTTTGACGGGTTTAGCAATTTTACCTATACGTATTCGTCTGGGAAAACCATCATTTTCGCGCTGTTTGTCTCTCTGCATTAGTTCATCTAAGGTTTGCAAACCGAGACGATAATCGCGCGGAATACCGATATTTTGAAAGACCGCTAAGTCGTTGAGAGAATAAAAATCAGAATATAAAAACATCACATCACTTTTTATATCTAAGTTATGTTGTAATTTCAATTCTTGTTCTCTTTGTCTATTGATAGTATTTATTTCCATATATGTTTTATTCAGATTATTAATTCCTTATAGGATAAGCCAAAATTAAATAAAAAAATTCAATAAAAAAATTTTTTTCATAAATTAATATGTTTGATTTTTTTTATTAGAAAAAACGTTGCAATATAAAAATAAAATTTACATTTGTAAAACAAAAAAGATTTTTTTTTATTTAAAAACGCAATAAATATATGAACAGTAAATCGTCAATTTTACTTATTTACACCGGTGGCACTATCGGGATGACTAAGGATCCTATTTCCGGTGCTTTGCGACCTTTCAATTTTGAGAAGATATTAGAACAAATGCCTGTATTACAAGGTTTTGGCTACGAGATAGACACCGTAGAATTTTCTCCGTTAATAGATTCGTCTAATGTTAATACGGAAATATGGGTCAAACTAATTCGTATCATAAAGCAAAATTATGGAAAGTATGATGGCTTTGTAATATTGCATGGCACTGATACGATGGCATACACCGCTTCGGCTCTTAGCTTTATGTTAGAAGATTTATACAAACCGGTAGTTCTTACGGGTTCGCAACTTCCTATAGGCACGCTGCGTACCGATGGCAAAGAAAATCTTATCACTGCCATAGAGATAGCCGCGGCAAAGGAGAATGGCAATGCCATGGTTCCGGAGGTGACCATCTGTTTTGAGAGTAAATTGTATCGTGGCAACCGAACTACCAAACACAATTCGGAGCATTTCAATGCATTTCAGTCTTACAATTATCCTATACTTGCAGAGGCAGGTATTCATATCAATTATAACAAAAAAGCCATTCATTATCCGGAGCATAAAAAGCTTTTAAAAGTATATGAAACTTTTGATAATAACATTGCAGTACTAAAAATGTTTCCTAATTTGAGTCCCGCGTATGTAGAAGCCGTATTAAATATACCCGATTTAAGAGCCGTTATATTAGAGACTTACGGTACGGGCAATGCTACTACCGAGAGTTGGTTTTTAGATAAAATAAAAAAAGCGGTAGAAAACAATGTAATATTTTTGAATGTGACTCAATGTCGTGCAGGTAGTGTGGAGATGGGACGTTATCAAACGAGTGAAGATTTGCTAAAATACGGTGTCCTCAATGGTTTTGACATAACTATAGAGACCGCAATAACTAAATTAATGTTCTTATTAGGACAAGAGCTAAGTAACGAAGAGGTAAAAATGTATCTCGGCAAATCTATCGCCGGGGAGATAACGGTGGAGGTTTGAACAGGATTTTCATGATTTTTATGTTGGCATGGTTCTGATTTGATATGGCAGAGTAATGATTTTTGTGGAAAACTTTGCGAAACTCTGCGAGAAATTGATAATCAAATATTTCACGCAGAGTTTTGCAAAGGTAAAAACGCCGAGTTTCGCAAAGGTAAAAACGCCGAGTTTCGCAAAGAAGTGAAACCTAATAAATGAAACATGCCTTTTTTTTCATAAAAATTTTTACTTTTTTAAATTTTAATACCTATCAAAGTTATATTATCATGTTTCTTACAATTTAATCATTTAAAAATTTATTTACTAATAAAAGGCGTTTTTCCTGCAAAAACTATTGGTAATTTAATAATTCGTTCTAT
>DYQJ01000302.1 GCA_020719345.1 Draconibacterium orientale
GGCATGTTTCATTTATTAGGTTACACTTCTTTGCGAAACTTTGAAAGTTTTTCGCAGAGTTTCGCAAAGAAAAAAGTGTAACCTACTTTTAAGCGGTTATGAAAGATGCCTTTATTGGCATGTTTCATTTATTAGGTTACACTTCTTTGCGAAACTTTGAAAGTTTTTCGCAGAGTTTCGCAAAGAAAAAAGTGTAACCTACTTTTAAGCGGTTATGAAAGATGCCTATTATACGTTATAAATTTTCTAATTCGTGATTCAATTTCTCCCAGTTTTCCATTTCTTCTTTGAGTTTATTTTGCATCGCGGTATATTTCTGAAAGATATTTTTATCTTGAATAATTCCGGGTTCTGACATTATTTTGTTAGTTCGTTCTATGTCGTTTTCTAAGTTAGTGATTTTCAATTCACATTCTTCTATTTGCTTTTTTATTTTTCTTATAATTTTATCTTGCTCCTTCTTTTCTATGTATTTGAGTTTGTTTTCGGTCAAGGCGTCATCACCAATTTTCTCTTGTTTTTTTTCTATTTTACGTTCAATTTCCTGCATATCAGCTATTTTTTTTCTGCGAAGGAAGTCAAATATTCCGCCTTTGTGCTGTCGGATTTTCTTATTTTGAAATTCATAAACCGTTTCCACCAATTCGTTAAGAAAATCACGGTCATGCGAGACAATAATCAGCGAGCCATCATACGCTTTAAGAGCTTTTTTGAGAATATCCTTAGATTTCATATCTAAGTGATTGGTAGGTTCGTCAAGAAGCAAAAGAGAATATGGTTGCAGCAGTAATTTAGCCAGCGCGAGTCTTGCTCGTTCTCCTCCGGAGAGAACATTTACTTTTTTATCTATATCATCATCTCTAAAAAGAAAAGCACCGAGTATGTCTCTTAATTTAGTTCGTATTTCGCCTATCGCTATGTCGTCGAGTGTCTGCCATACAGTTTTATCAAGTTGCAAATGTTCGTCTTGATTTTGTGCATAGTAACCAATATTAAGATTGTGTCCATATTTTAGTTTTCCTGTGTATTCTATTTCGTTAAGAATGACTCTGGCAAAAGTGGTTTTTCCTTCCCCATTTCGTCCTACAAATGCTATTTTTTCACCTCGCTCCATGATAAAATCTATATCTTCGATAATCAAATTTTCGCCGTATCTTTTAGATAGTTGTATGGCTTCTATGACTATATCTCCTGCTCGTGGCGCCGGAGGAAATTTAAAATGTATGCATGAGGTTTCTATGTCATCTATTTCTATGCGTTCAATTTTGTCCAGCTGTTTGATTCGTGATTGCACTTGTACGGCTTTAGTTGCTTTATATCTAAACCGTTCAATAAATTTTTCGGTTTCCTCTATGTATTTTTGTTGATTTTGGTATGCAGCGAGTTGAGTTTGTCGTCGTTCTTCTCTTAGCAGGACGAATTTGCTGTATGAGGCATCATAGTCGTACAAATTGCCGTTTGCTATTTCAATAGTTCTTTTTGTGACGGTATCCAAAAAAGTTCGGTCATGCGAGATGATGACAACTGCTCCGGGATAATCCGATAAAAAATCTTCCAGCCATTGAATAGATTCTATGTCAAGGTGATTTGTAGGTTCGTCTAATAAGAATAAATTAGGTTTTTGTAGTAATAATTTAGCAAGTTCTATTCGCATTCGCCATCCGCCGCTGAATTCGTTTGTTTGTCTGCTGAAGTCTGTTTGTCTAAATCCCAGCCCTTTCAAGACTTGCTCTGTTTCCGCTTGACAATTATTAGAGCCGAGAATATCTTGTCTCTGATTAAGCTCGCTAAGCCGATTGATATATTTCAAATATTCTTCGGAGTGATAGTCTTCTGTTTCGGCTATTATTTTATTTATTTCGGCTATTTCTTTTTCTATTTCTATCATCTCGGTGAAAGCACACAAAGCTTCTTGCAAAACTGTTTGTCCTACCGGATATATCATTTGTTGGGGTAAATAACCTATTTTGACGTTGTTAGGAATTGCGAGCCACCCTTTTGTAGGTGTTATTTCTTTGGTAATAATTTTTAGAAGGGTAGATTTTCCTGCCCCGTTCTTACCTACGAGTCCTATTCTATCTCGTTGATTTATGACAAAAGATATTTCAGTGAAAAGGTCTTTTCCTGAAAAATCTATTGTTACATTATTTAGTGATACCATTTGATTGCTTTTAAAAAATTAAACTTATTTTCTTTTTACCGGTTTAGATTTGCGGTTTCGTGTTTTCCTATTCATAACTTTATTCGCAGCTGCGGTTCCGCCAAATGTAAAAATCATTATTCCAAAAGTAAGCAAAAGTGAGCTCATGTAACTTCTTTTCTGTATATCTTTCGCTTCTTCATATTCTATTTTGCTGTATGACGCATATTTTTTGTTATCTATAACAATATTTCCATCTTCTTGTTGTACGATAATCATTTCCACGCCGGTTTCGTTTTGCGACTGCTCTAAGATAGTGTTTTGTTTTGTTTTGTCTGGGACGAGCGTCTCAAGACGAATAGTATCTTTAAAATTTTCATTAATGTTTTCTAATATCAGCTCTTTTGGCGCATTGGCAGCACGATTATTAGATTTTAGAAATTTTAAATTAATAGTCAGCGAGTTATCAAAAAGTTTATTGTCTTTATAAAAATTAACAGCTACTCTTATAAAATAAATTGTAGTAAAAATAAACGCTAATAAGAAAAAAGTTCGCAAGGTTTTTAGTAATAAATTTTGTCCTTCCATTTTTAAATTTTATATTTAGATTATTATATTTTTGCAAAACTATAAATTTTTTTTTTAGTTATGTAAATTTTTTTTTATTTTTGTCATATATTTTAATAAATATTAATATGATAGAAAAAGACGCTTTATTGTCTGTTAAGTTGAATCAAATAGTACAGAGTATATTAGAGAAAAAGGGCGAAAAGATTATCTCGCTAAATTTCAAGTCGTTAAATAGTTCAATTTGTGATTATTTTGTTATTGCGGAGGCAAATAACTCCCGACAAGTGTTATCTATCGCCGAAGAAATAGAAGACCGTTTGCGGGAGAATCTCAAGATAAAACCATCGCATGTGGAGGGACGCGAAAATGCGCAATGGGTATTGATGGATTATTTTGATATAATCGTTCACATCTTTCAAAGCGAATCGCGTGAGTTTTACGGTATAGAGCGTCTCTGGGCGGATGCCGAAAAAGTAACTTATTAAAGAATGTTTTATTAGTAATGTATAGATTTGACAACTTTTTAAAAAGTTGTCAAATTTAAGTTTTATTATAAAATCGGAATAATACTAAGGTGTATCTATACTATAAACGGCAACTTTGCCAAAGTTGAAAACTGGTACGTTTATTTTGACTATTTTTGAAATAATATTTTCCTACTTGTTTTATGTAGATATTTTATTTAGCAACGTATTAGCAAAATCTTTGTAGAAAAAAATAACGAAAAAACAAAAGGTGCGTAGCAGCAAAATCTTTGTAACGATGTGTCAAACAACTATGTAGTGTGGAGGTTACCTATTTTCTACAAAGATTACGCAACTACGTTGCTAAATGGTTGGTAGCGTATAAAAATAGTGACCAAAATTCAAATTTACTGATTTTTCATATA
>DYQJ01000303.1 GCA_020719345.1 Draconibacterium orientale
AAATAAAATAAATAGCGTGTTTAGTCACCATTATTTTACGCTATCAATATTTTTAGATTAAGATTATAATTAGCTTCTTCTTCGGCTTGAAAAGCTATTCGCGAAACACCTTTTTGTATGGTGCGAAGTCTTCGTACTCCTTCATGACTTGCTTCGGGCATGAGTGCTAATATTTTTTTCTGTTTCAAGATTTCTACATTAATCTTAAAAATTTCTTCGTTCTTTTTTACGGCTTCTTTGCCGTCTCGTAAACGATATACGGGGAGCATTTTTATTCTTATTAACAGCTTAGCTATCAATGGATTTCTAAAAATATCGGAACGAGCCAAAAAAACGGGTTGCCAATTATGTGTGCAGATAATCGCCAAAGGATCCATCAAGCCATTTTGATGATTGGCTACGATTATTAGCGGTTCATTTTCCGGAATATTATTTTTTCCGGTCACACATAGTGTTTTATAAAATATCTTGTTATGCCAAAAATTTATGTAATAACTCGCTATTTTGTAAAAAAGAGAGTACTGCTGAATGTTTTTAAAGAGCATAAGATTTTTTTATTGTTTTTATTGATAAAATATTATTTTTATTTAATTTTTTTTTTTAAAATTGTGGTAAATATATTAAATCTTTATGAAAAAAAATATTTTTTTTATTACTATCTTTATTTTGCTTTGTCATACAGTTTTTTCACAAGAAACTGAGAAAATAATTCAAGATATAGAACGAAAAATATTGCAAGAAAATAACGAGGAGCATTTGTCGGAGCTCTACGAGCAGCTGGCACATAAATATGGCTCGCTAAATAACTATAACAAAGCTATAGAAAATTATTCCAATGCGATGGAAATAAGTATGAAAAATAAAGAATATGACAAAATAGCTAGTTTTTATATACACATAGGTCGCAACTATTATCTTGATAATCAAATAAGTGAATCGTTAGAAAATTATCAAAAGGTATTTATCTATGAAGATAAAATCAAAGACAGCATCTTAGCCGAGGCAAAACAAAATATGGGCATAATTTATTATAATTTGTCAGAATTTGATAAATCATTAAAATATTTTGAATCAGCATATAAAATATATTCTAATCGGCAAGATACTATAAATGAGGCAACTGTAATTGCTAATATAGCGGTAATATACAGCTTAAAAGGTGATATCGCCAAATCTATAGAATATTTTAATAAGGTGTTAAATATTTTTGAAGATAAAAAAGATACAAAGTCGCTGTTACAAATATATAGTAACATGGGGGTTATTTACAGAAAGATAAATAGTTATGATAAATCGTTAGAATTTTACAACAAAGCACGTCACCTCTTAAAAGACAGCAAAGACTCAAGCGGATATAAAGATTTATATCTTAACATTGGCGGAGTCTATAAAGCGATGGAGCTTAACGACAGCGCTAAGTACTATTTTGAGAAATCATATTTTTTGTGTCTGTCACTAAACGACCGAGAACGCGAAGCAGGCGCCTTAAATAATCTGGGAACAATTTACGAAGCCGAAAAAGATTATGATAAAGCACTTGATTATTACAATAAATCATTGAAAATCAAACAAGAATTAGGAACAAAATTAAGCTATATCTCTACTTATATAAACATAGGAAAAATTTATGTAGAAAAAAATAACTTTATTAGTGCCGAAAAATATCTTCTTACCGCGCTACTATATGCTGACTCCCTTGCGGTAATAGATTTACAAATTCTTGCCAATCAGTCTTTATATCAATTATATGACAAAAAACAAGACTATCAGAATGCTCTTAAATATTATAAAATTTTCTCAGACCAGCAGGATACCTTACTTAACCGAGATAAGTTAGAGCAAATAAACCGTCTGAATATAGTTTATCAAACCGAGCAAAAAAATAAAGAGAACGAAATATTAAAATCTGAAAATCAATATAATAGACAAAAGATGCGAATTATTTACTATCTTGCCGGAGGACTTATTATCATCTCTATTATCTCTGTTTTGCTTATTATTTCTTTTTATAAACAACAGAAATTGAAACAAGCTAATCAAACTTTTATCTTAGAACAAAAATTATTGCGTTCGCAGATGAATCCACATTTTATTTTTAACTCGTTAATAGCCATTCAAAGCTATATGTTTGAAAATGATACGATGCAAGCGGCACAGTATTTATCAGACTTCGCAAAACTGATGCGCTTAATTTTGGAAAACTCTACCGAAGAATTGATTCCTATAACCAAAGAACGTGAAACAATGAAGTACTATTTGAAATTACAACAATTGCGATTTGAGAACAAGTTTGATTATGAGATAATTATTGATAAAAAAATAGAATCAGATATGGTAAAAATTCCCCCTATGTTAGTGCAACCGCTAATAGAAAACGCCATAGAGCATGGCATGAGGATGCAAAAAAATAAAGGACTTCTCAAAATAATGTTCACTGCAAAGAACGAATTTATAGAAATTTGCGTTATAGATAATGGAATAGGTATGGCTAAGGCAAAAGAAATTTCTAATATGCACGAACAAAAACACAAATCTTTTGCCCTCAAAATACTTAATGAACGACTGAAAAATTATACCGCAAATGAAACGGCTAAATTAAACATACAAAGTAATGCAGAAGGAACGCAAGTATCTTTTTTAATCCCTATAAAATATAATAAATATGATTAAAATTATTATCATCGACGACGAAGCACGAGCAAGAAGTGCAATAGAAAAAATTATTGTTACAAACGTAAAAGACGTGGAAATTGTGGACAAAGCGGATAACGTAGAAAATGGCTTGAATTCCATCTTGAGAAATAAGCCGCAAATTGTACTTTTGGACATCAATTTGCCAGACGGAACAGGTTTTGACCTATTAAGACAGCTGCCAAAAGTGGATTTTAAACTTATTTTCATCACCGCGCACGAAGAATATGCCATCAAAGCCATCAAATTTAGTGCTTTAGATTATATTGTCAAACCCATAGATATAGGGGAACTTGTAACTGCCATAGAAAATGCTAAAAATGAGATAGTAGATGCTAATAATAATCTGAAGATAGAAGCATTTTTAGCTAACTTTGAGAATATCAAAAATGATATTAAAAAAATAGTTCTAAAAACTGCTGACAGCATTCATCTGGTGAACGTACAAAATATCATCCGTTGTGAGGCAGACAATAATTATACGAATTTTTATATCAATGACAATAAAAAAATATTCGTCTCAAATACGCTAAAAGAGTATGAAGAAATGCTGACACCTTACAATTTCTTTAGAGTGCATCAGTCACATCTTATTAACTTAAATTATATCTCTAAATTTGACAAAAAAGACGGCGGTTATCTCGTCATGACCGACAAATCACAAATCCCTGTCTCGGCAAGAAAACGGCATCTGCTCTTAGAACTATTTGACCGGCTTTAGTAATGTGTTAAAACTTTGGCAAGTTGCTGTTTACAGTATAATTGTTTTGTGTTAAAACTTGCCAAAGTTTTAAACTTTGGCAGACATCTTTGTAGAAATTTAAAATAGCGTCTATTTAGCAACGTAGTTGCGTAATCTTTGTAGAAAATAGATAACCTCCACACTA
>DYQJ01000304.1 GCA_020719345.1 Draconibacterium orientale
AAATAAAATAAATAGCGTGTTTAGTCACCATTATTTTACGCTATCAATTTATTTAGGATTAAACTTAATTACGCTAATAGCTCCTTTTACTGCATATACGAGTTCTTGCCACGATGTTATCTCGCGTAACTTGTTAAAAACTGTTTGTGGACGCAGATAAAATTTTTTAAATGATTTTTTTATCGTCTTAAATAAAAACTCTTTGGTGACATGTTGAGTCCAGTATTCCACTTTAAAAAGTTTAGCATTTTCTATCGGATTGTTTGCAAACTCTTGCCAGAAGTCTTTTTTAAAGAGTCCGTTTTTTAGTCCCTCGTCATATATTTCAGTGAACGGATATGGGACTAACACACTGTATTGTGCATAGTTGAGTCCTATTTGTCGCGAAAATTTGAGCGTGTTTTCTATGTCCGTTTCTGTTTCTTCCGGCAAACCTATCATAAAATTGCCAATAGTCGTAATTCGTGCTTTTCTACACAGACGTATGGCAGCGCGTGTTTGCTCGGTTGTAATACCTTTTTTCACACGTTTCAACGTTTTATCTACTCCCGATTCTATTCCAAATTGTATTCTGTGGATTCCAGAATCTTTAACTTTATTTACTAACTCCGGCGTTATCGTATTTATTCTTGCTCTAAAGCTCCAATCAATTTTTATATTTTCTGTTATCAAAGCATCGGCAAATTCTATAACTTTTTCTGACTTCAAGGCGAACAAATCATCAAAGAAGAAAATTTCTTTAAAACCGAGGGCTATTAAATATTTTATTTCGGCTATCATATTTTGCGTGCTTCGGCTACGATAAGTTTTGTTTGGGGTATAACAATAAGTACACTTAAAAGGACAACCTCGTGAGGACATGATAGTTGCAACCATTTTATTTTTTCCTACTATACTTTTGTATATTTCAAGCGGCAAAAATTCGCGTTTCGGCAGAGGCAAAATATTCAAATCTTTAATATAAGCCGGACGCGGGTTTAAATATAACTCGTTATCTGTATAAAAACCTATTCCTTCTATTTGTTTTAATTTTTGATAATCTAATTTGTTCTGTAAATTATCAAGTAGTTGTAACAAAGTGTTTTCAGCTTCACCGTTAAGAATAAAATCTACATTTTGGTACGAAGCAGATTCGCGAGGATACAAATTTGTGTGATGTCCTCCGAGTATGGTAAAAATCTGCGCGTCTATTTTTTTGACTATATTTACGGTAAGCAACACATCTACCATTGACATGGTATAAGTAGTAATTCCTACTGCAAACGGTTTAAAATCAATTATTTCGCGTTCTATCTCAGCGAAGCTGTATTTTTGCGGGACACAGTCGATAAGTCTAACAGAGTATCCGTTGTTTTGCAATACCGTTGCCAAATACATTAATCCCAGCGGTGGATAGTAACCTATTATATCAATAAAATCATCTTCTATTCCGGCTTTGACAGTGTTTTCTTGCGGTGGATTTATCAATAAAATATTTTTGTTCATTAATTTTATTTTTATATTGCAAAAGTATAGTATTTTTATATATATTTGCAGATAATTAAAAAAAAATTTAATAAAACGAAACTAAAATTTTTATGCGAAAAAATATTGTTATAGTCTTTGTCCTATTCATGTTTCAAATAGCACAGGCACAGGAAGTTGTATTACCTACAGCAGGTTTAGATGTAAAAAAGCACAAATCCGAGATGGCAGATTTTGATATGCGAGGCAACAATTTAGAATTACCTTTCTTAGAAGATTTCTCAAACAATTCGTCTGTCCCAAATCCTAAAAAGTGGCAAGATTATTTTGTTAATATAGACCTTTGCAGCAGCAAAAATCCTCCTTCGGTAGGAGCCGCTATGTTTGATGCGCTGACTAATATGGGCGAATTTTATACCAAAACTTATAATTTTTCACACACTGCCGACATATTAACTTCTCGTCCTATAAATTTATATTATCCTAATAATCAATCTATTTATTTTAGTTTCTTTTATCAACCTGCCGGAATATTAGACCGTCCAGAAACTAAGGACAGCTTGATATTAGAATTTTATGACATCTCACAAGATAAATGGGACTTGATATGGTATGCTCCGGGCGATGCGCTTAAAGATTTTGAACAGGTTATTATACAAATATATCTAGAAAAATATTTGCAAGATGGGTTTCAATTCCGATTTAGAAATGTAGTATCTATAGCGTCTTCCGCTGACATCAGTATGGTAGCTAATTGTGATTTCTGGTTTGTGGACTATATTCGTTTAGATAAAAATAGAAATGCTAATGATAAAACTATTAAGGAGTTGGCTTTTCAATATCCGCTCCGTTTGAAAATAGATAATTACGATATGGTACCGTATGAACATTATAAATATGCTCTGGCAAAAAAATATGACCTCAACCATAATTGCACTGTCAAATACCGAAATAATGACTCAAAAGTTCGTACTATAGACTCGTTATATTTGATTTTTAAAGAGAAAAAACAACTAACTCCAAATTATAAGCTCTCGCTTGGAGCTTACAATGTTCCAAGTAGTCAGAACATTAAGACCGATTTTAAAAACATGGAATTTAGTTTTCCTAATTTAAGCGCCGAAATATTAGAGTATGACATAGAAAGCGTTTTGATAACTAATTCGTCAGACTCGGTATTCAATAACAGAAATATTGTAAGCAAACCTATAAGTTATTATTATGCCTATGACGACGGCTCCGCCGAAGGAGGATACGACTTATATGGAGATGGAACTTTGCATGCCTCCGTAGCCACAAAATTTTACTCCTATAAATCAGACACATTGACAGGAATATCTATGTTTTTAAATCGCACTTTTAATGACCAGCAACCCGATTATTTCTATTTAATGATATGGAAAAGTGACAAAAATACCGGCTTGCCCGGCGAATTGATATTAGAAAAAGAAGGACTAAAAATAGATAAATCTAAACTCGCTATGTTTCAAGAATTTCTTATTGACACCACAATAATATTAGCCGATACTTTTTATATAGGTTGGAAAAAGGCATCTACCAAACATTTAAACTTAGGCATAGACCTTAATTCTACAAGCACGCAACACAAATATTACAACTTAAATGGTACATGGCAAAAAAGTATTGTCGCAGGTGATGTCCTTTTGCGTCCTATTTTTGGCAAACAAATTATTACAAATATAGACGAAAAAACGTCTGCCGATATAAAGATATATCCAAATCCTGCAAAAGATTTTATTACTATACAAGCAGATGACTTGCAAAAAATGTCGGTCACGATAACGGACTTAAGCGGCAAAATAATTATAAATCAAGAAATTAATGATAACATTTTAAATACGTCTATGCTAAAAAGCGGTGTTTATATAATAAGAATTTTTGAAAAGACGAACATTATTTCTACGCAAAAGTTAATTATTTATTAATACAGTAAAAACAGCATTTTTTCGTGAATTTTCGTGTTTTTCGTGGCAAAAATAAATAAAAATAATCTAAAAAATCCCTTGACAAATAAAATTGTTTTGTTATCTTTGTGAAAATAATAGTTGTAGAAAAAGG
>DYQJ01000305.1 GCA_020719345.1 Draconibacterium orientale
ATTATTATTTATGCACTCTTCTGATAAATTCTTCCACTTCGGCAACCCCACCTTGATATACAAGATAACCATTATATGGTTCTCTTTCAGTAGTTTCGTCGTTTATAGGAGTTAGCATAAGTTTTTTCACTTCTTCGTGGTCATTTGTTTGTCCTAATACCCACCCCAATTTAATATAAGCAGTTTCGGGGAGCATATTTGCAGCAGGAATTATTCCCATTGACATTAAATCACGCCCCGTATCATAAACAAACATGTGGCAAAAGCCATAGAGAGTTTGCACAGCCATAAACATGTGAACACCTTTTTCTTGTGCTCTTTTGATAGCTGGGTAGAGCGGTTTGTTGATGTGTCCTAATCCTGTTCCTGCGATTATTATACCTTTATAACCATTATCTACAAGAGCATCAATAATGTCGGGTTGCATATTTGGGTAGTAATAAACTATTGTAACTTTCTCTTCAAAGAAAGGTTTAATTATTACATTTTTATCTTTTCTTCTATGATTGTATTCTTTTTTAATTGGAATCACACCATTACGAGTAACCGAAGCAAGAGGAGTATCGCCAAGAGTTCTGAAGGTAGAGCGATAAGAAGAGTGCATTTTTCTAACTCTTGTACCTCTATGCAAAAAGCCATATTCGTCAGATGTTGGTCCGAACATACAAACCAGAACTTCAGCAATATCTCCGTGTCCGGCAGCGGTGCAAGCGTGCATAAGATTTAGTGCCGCATCCGAACTTGGTCTGTCGGAAGAGCGTTGTGAGCCAACTAAAATTATTGGTATAGGTGAGTTTTGAACCATAAAAGTTAGAGCAGCAGCAGTATGCGAAAGGGTATCAGTTCCGTGTCCGATGACAATTCCTTGAGTTCCGTTTTCAATTTCTTTTCCAATTGCTATTGCTAATTTTTTATATTGCTCTGGTCCCATATTTTCGCTAAAAACAGCAAAAAGTTTTTCAGTTTCTAAATTGCAAATATCCGCTAATTCGGGGACTGCACCATAAAGTTCGCCCGGAGAAAAAGCGGGTATAACTGCACCTGTTCTGTAGTCTAAACGCGATGCTATTGTGCCTCCTGTTCCTAAAAGTTTTACTTTGGGCAATCCTTGTGTAAAAGGAAATTCTTTTTCGGGTATTTTATAGTTTGCTTTTTTATAGCCCGTTTCAACCATATCTATTATAGTATTCGTATCAATACCAATATTATAGCCTGTAATAATTTTTAATACAATATGCGATTTGTCATCATTTTCGGAGCGTGGCAAGACTGTTCCTTCAAATTTGCCTCTTGTTGTATTTACTTTTGTTGTGCCCCAAACTCTAACAGAATATTTTTTTAAAATTTCTAATGCTTCACCCTTATATCCTTGAAAAATATCTTCGTTCATCTTAATTTATTTTCAGTTATTAATTAATGTTTTTTAACTCGTTTTCAATTTCATTCATTCGCACATTTCCTACTGCAATACTTTCAATTTGTCCCATTAGCCAATTAATTTTATCTTTTTCGGTATGTTTTGTTCTGTTTTTTGAATATTTTTTATTCAAAACAATTGCTTTTGAAAGAATTTCTTCTTTAGAAATAGATTTGAAATTTATTATAGACAACAATGAGTTAAAATCTAATTGCGGGTGCTGGTATAAATGTGGTAGAATTTTTTTTGCAAGTGATAAATCTAAATTTTTGTCTATCAAATTCTCAATAATACTATAAATTTGTTGATAATAAAAATCGCTATTTGATTTAAAATGCCCCTCAATAAATTTTTGAGTATGTCCAAAAAGAGTGCCTACAAAAATTGGATTTATTTCAAAATCAGTAATAATCTTTTCAATGAGAGGATAAAGATTTTTTTTGAATATATAAGTATAAGTATCTTCAGGAATATTCCAATTTTTGAGTTGATTATATCGTGTTATAATTTCGGTTGGTAGTTCTTCTTTGAGTTTTTCTATAAAACTATTTTCGAGTGGAATAGGAGCAGAGTCAGTATCGGGATACATTCTATCGGCTCCCGGCAAAACTCTTTCGAAAATTGTAGTTCCATTTTCGAATGATTTTCTTGTCTCTTGAGGCACATTTTCAAAAGCCATTTTGCATCTCTCTTCAATAGTTTCTAATGCTGTTTTTACATCTTCTTCTGATGCCCAAAATAATATTATCGCATCATCTTCACCAACAATTAGTTTTTTTCCAATTTTTTCCCACTCTTCGTAAGTAAAAACGGGATAAATCTCTTCAGAATGCAACATATTGGGTTTTTCTAAACATGCTATCACTTTTAGCCTCTCCGAAATTTCGTCGGCAAACATCTTTGTTGGTTGTGTGAAATGGGACAAAATGCCTTGAAAGTGTGGAAGTTTTACAGCATAAGTTTTATGATTATTTTTTTCGGCATCTAACAATGGTTTGTAATTAGTTTCTAAAAATGAAAAATCTAATTGTTTTGATACAATACTCCATTTTTCTTTGTCAATGTTTTTGTTTTTTAAAATATTTTTTATATTCAACAGAGCCCATTGTCTAAAACATTCGTTATGAGTTAGTTCTGGTATCCATTTTGTGTGTGCTACGCCTTTAATTTCTACACGAGTTCCGCCTTTGCAACTTACATTAACATCTTGCCTACCCGCACCTATTCCTGTTCTAACCAAGCCTGTGCTACGATTTAGGAAACGAATATAGTTGCAAGCTTCTTTCACTTCATCAGGATTTACCATATCGGGATAAGTAACAGTTTCTATCAATGGCATACCTAAGCGGTCGGTGCGATAAATTCTTGTGTGTCCGATATCCGAAACTTCTCTACACGAATCTTCTTCAATACTTAGTTGTATTAATCTAATATTTTTGTTTTTTAATGAAATAGAACCTTCAACTCCAATTATTGCAGTTCGTTGAAACCCAGCGGGAATACTTCCATCAAGATATTGTTTGCGAGTGATATGAACTTCTCCAACAATGTTTAGTTTACTAAGTAATGAAATTTTTATTGCTTGTTCTAATGCTTGTTTATTTATTGGAAACGGAGGAGTATCGTCAACCTCGTAGGTGCAAGCAGTTTTATTTTTTATTCTATATATTATATTTTTTCGAGTTTTAAATTCCATCAAAGCAGTACCATCATATTCACCCAATTCGCTAAGAGTAGGACGCATGTGACGAACAATTTCTGCATCATAATCATCGGGTTTTTGAAAAATTCCAGCAGGACAATTGCAAAATAACTTTTTTTCGGTGAGGAGTTGCTGATGAACTTCTAAACCCGACATAAAGCCAATTCTATCATAAGTATCTTGATTAGAATGCTTACGAGGAACATATCCTATCTGCTTTTTTGTCTGATTATAATTTTCTAATGGGTCAAAATTTTTTTTCATTTGAATATCTTTGAGTTATTTAAATTTTTTTTCAAAAGTAATTAAAATTTTATAAATAAAAATTGTAAATAACGAATTTTTAAAAATTATTTAGAATTTTCATTAGAATATTTTACAATTGAATTCAGCTAATATAAATTTAAATAAGAATATTA
>DYQJ01000306.1 GCA_020719345.1 Draconibacterium orientale
TTTGCGAAACTTTGCGTTTTTACCTTTGCGAGACTCTGCGTGAAATATTTGATTGTCAATTTCTCGCAGTGTTTCGCAAAGAAAAAAGTGTAATCTGCTTTTAAGCGGTTATGAAAGATGCCTAAAATTACTATATAAGATAAGTTACGACTGTATTATTTATTTTAATTATGTTATTGTCTTCTAAGTGTTTGATAATTTTTTCGTCGTATTTTTCGGGGCTGATAGTGTTTATCATGTTCAGTAGCGTTTTGACTTTTTTCGGTCTGAGTTTTAATGTCATCTTTTTTATCTTATTAAGTATTGCTTCGTAGTCGTTTGTTGTGTCTTCCGTTTTTTTAAGTTTTGCCTTTTTAGTGGTGTCCACTTTTTTATGCGTTTTGTTGCTACTACTTCTTCCTTCTATTATTTGAGCTTTGTCGGGATTAATTATTTCGTCTGGATTTCTGTAGTTATCAGCATTTAGCATTTGGTCTGCTATTTTAGTGTTCTCATTTTCTATTATTTCAGTAATATCAGGGAGTTTGTCTTCTTCTTTTACCTCAACATTTTTTTTCGGGACTATTTTTTTGTTGCTGTCTATCTTAGCAATATCTTTTTGTTTAACGGAGGTGTTAGTTTTATCGGGTTCATTTATTTTGACGTTCTCGTTCATTTTGTCTCTGCTTAGTCGTTTGCAGTTACGTCCTTTTCTGTTAATGGATTCTATGAGTTCGTCAAAACCTTTATCATTAGTAACGATGATGAAGTCTATTTTTTTGTTTTTTTGCAGATGATATATTCCGAGATAGAAGCATATATGAAAGTCGAGATTATTTTTTCCTTGCTGGTTAATATTAATAATTCGGGCGTTTCGTATTTTTAGTAGTTCGCTGACAGTTTCAATCTTCATTGTTTTCTGGTTCTGTCCTACAAAGATGAGTATTTTGTCAGTTCGTCTGATTTTGGGAATTTGCTGTATATTTTCGTAGTCAATAAAATATATTTTAGTCATGTTTTATGAATTTATGAGATTATAAATTAAAATTCTTTAATAAGTTTATGGCAAAAGAATATTGTGTTCCAAGTTGTATTCCTTTGTAATATTTATAAAAAGGATAATCTGCGGTTGCCGATAGGAACCATTTTTTTGTTATATTAACAGTTATTTGGGGCGTTATATAGATGATATTACTTCCAGAGTTTTCAAATTTAATTTTTTTCATCATGTCTTGGTCTCTTATTTCGTATCTTATGTTTGTTATAAACGTTACTTTTTTAGATAGCATTTTAGAGATAATAAATGATGTTAAGAAGAGATTTCCGTATTTATAGTTTTGTGCGTTCTGCTTGTTTATTTCGTATCTTGCAATATATAAAACATTTATCTTCTTATCATTAAAAGATTTAATGAGTAATACTTGTTGTGCTACTCCGATAGCTCCTGTGGAAGGTTGTTATGTCTTGTGAGAGGAGGACTCCGTTGTTATATTGTAATTTTGTAGATAATGGATATTTTATTCCGGCGCCGATTGTTATCTCTATGTCTTTTTTGAGATTATAATACAAATTGTATTTAATCATCAATATTCCGTTTGCGGCTCCATTAGCTTTTAATTCCAACTTATTAATGCTGTCAATTTCAAGATGTTGTATTTTATTAATAAAATATCCGTTAGTATTTTCTATGGTGATGTTTTTCAGTATTCCGTAACCTATTGTAATGTCGAGAAAATAGAAGTTAAGAAATTTAATAGGGTTCGGATATCCTAATAATTTGACGTTATCTCGGAAGTAATTTTCGGAGTGTCCGTTTCTATAGCTTATCATTGTTTGCAAATTATTTTTTTCGAGGACTCCGTTATATGTAGAAGCTCCGATAGGACATCCTCCGGAGCAACATTGCGAGTAAGTTATTTTGCCACCAATCAAAATAATCAATAAAGTAGCAGTGACGCAAAAGGTAATATTTCTTATCATAATAAGATTATTTTACGCTAATAATAATTTCTTTTTCTTCTATATTTCCTTTGTTATCAGATATTTCACATTTAGTAACAAATTTTTCTCTGTGACAAACGGTAAAATTAACTTCAGCACCTTCTCCAATGATAACTCCTTCTGAAGTCCATTTATATTTTAAATCTGTTCCGTATGCGATATCGTTTATTTTAAGTAATTTATTAGGCGTGACTGTTTGTTTTTCTGCTATCAAACCTTTGAAGATAAAGTTTTTTAAAGTAATCGTCAGATTTTTTTCTATCGTTGTTTCGAGGTTGTCAGTTATTTTACAATTAATGCTAATTTCCCCTTCTGTTTGTGCAACGAATTTTACTTTTTCTCCTTCACCTATTATTTTACCATTCTGTACGTTCCATAGATATTTTAGTTCGTCTCCTGTGACCAATGCGCTAAGTTCTATTGTATCAGTTATATGAGTTATAGTATCGCTTGCCATTATGCCTAAGAATGTCATTCCTTCGGCGGTAGCAATGTCTAATGATTTTTCTTGAGTATTTCCGTATTTGTCAGTGATTGTACATTTAATAGAGTAATTATCAATGGATTCGGCAGAGAATAAAACAGAGTCACCTGTACCTAATATGCTTCCGCCGCTGTTGAGCCAATTATAAACAAGTGTTTCTCCGGTAGCAATTGCTTTTATCCATATAGTGTCTTTGGTTTTGAAAAGTTTTTTTTGGGATATTAAATTGCTAAACAGCAAATCTTCTTTTATTTCTTCTTGATATATTTCTGTTTTTTGACAAGCCGCTCCAGCGATGAGAAATAAAAAGAACAGATAAAATAGTTTGTTTTTCATAAATATATTATTAAATGTTTAAATATGTGCAAATTTAATCATAATTATTTGATTAACAAAATATATATTAAAAAAAAAGCATTGAATAATAAATATTCAATGCTTTTTTTTTATTGCAGACAACAAATTATCTCTTTATGAATTTAGTAGTAAATTCTTTTTGTCCATCGTTCATTATAACAATGTAAGAACCGCTGCTTAATTCGGATATATTGATTTCAGAGTTAGTATCATTTAATATAACATCTATCACTTTTACACCTAATATATTATAAATAGTAACATTAGCAATTTGATTATTCAAAAGAGTAATGTTTAATACATCAGTTGCTGGATTTGGATATAAAGTGAAATAGCTGTGAATTTCGTTAGATAATTGAGAACCTTCTGATTTATCTTCGGCAAGTGCAGGAAGTTCAGTTTTAGAGGCAACAATGTTTATAGTATAGTCTTCTACTTCGCCGTAAGAGAAGTTAGTACAAGCTGTAGAGCCAGAGTTGTCACTCATTAAAACTCTCATGCGAGTAGAACCTAATGCTGCGGTTGTCGGTACTGTAAAGTTAGCTGTGAATGTAGCTGCTGTGGTAGTAGTTCCTGTTACAACTAATTCGTCTGCGGCAAAAGTTCCATCTTGATTATAATCTATCCATATTTTCCAGTATTCAGTGTAAGTAGTGCTTTAATTCGTAAATTTATTAAGTATTTCACTGGCTACTTTTTTCCAAATAAATGG
>DYQJ01000307.1 GCA_020719345.1 Draconibacterium orientale
AAAGAATTTGAAAAATACATTTTACAGTTACCAGAAGGAAATAGTTTAAAAGCAATGTTTCAAAATTACGGTTTCGATCAAACCATAGTAAAAACAGAATTTCAAAAATTTTTACTTGAAGAAGTCTTAGATTATGACAATGAATCATCAAAACCTATTAAAATGAAAAAAACTATTTAAAATAATCAGTAAGGTGTTTTTTGTTACGCGCGTTGCGAAGCAACGTATAAGCGCGCCATTCATACGCCATGGAGGCTTGTATAGTGTATTAACTTGGTTCATGGTTATTTTATGTTTTTGTTTTTTTGCATAGATAGCTACGACGATCGTTTGTTATAGATTTGAATTTAGAAAATCTTAAAATAACAAGTGGTTTTATAAAAAAATACAATTGGAGGTGAATAAAGAAAAAAATAGTAAATTGAAGTTTTAAGTAATACTCAAATTTAATTAATAAAGGCGCACCGTCAAAAGTGCAAGAACACGATTGACGATGCTAATCACATCAACCTACGGTGGAGGTCAACGTGACTAAGCACATTTTATCTGCTGAGCAATCGTCTAGCAATGGTGATAAACAACCAGAAATAGATGTTAATAGAAAAAAGAAACATGATTTTTTAATGGTTCAACAAATGATCAATAAGTTCTTAACTTGCGAGAGGCTGGTTAAAATAGAAGTGAGAAGTTTTAAGTATACAGAATATGAACTAGCTGAAAAACTTGATATCTCTGTACAAGAACTTAAAAAGCTTAAAATGTTTTATTTTTACAAGAGCATGGAAAGTAAAATTATTTATCACTTGATTTGCTTGTATTGCTCTACTAAATGGGTAAATGATAGATATAGAGAAAAGAAATAAGTATACAATATGCAATACAAAATGGGCATGGTTATGAAACAGACAACTATTGACAAAAATTATTTGTGGCCATACTGTAGCCACACAAACAAAGGAGTTAATTTGTGACAAATTGTATTATTCGCTCTCGAATTGATAACCACATCAAAATAAAAGCAGTGCGCCTATTCGAGCATATGGGTTTAACATTAAGCGAAGCAATTCGCATTTTTCTCTACCAATCCATAGCTGAAAAGCGTATTCCATTTGAAATTAATATACCAAACGCTGATACTTGTGAAGCATTGGAAGAAATCAAATGTAATAAAAATTTAGAAAAAACCAACTTTCATCAGTTAAGAAAACGCTGGAAAGATGCGTGCGTGAAATAATTCAAGGCACAAGATTTAAACGAGATTATAAAAAAATAGCTGCTTCTGGTCGCTATTCGGTTAATGATTTTTTATTGGTTGTTAAGCTATTAGCGCAAGATAAAATCTTACCAGCAAGATATCGTGATCACGCCTTGTATGGAGAATGGATAGGCTACAGAGAATGCCATATCAAATCAGATTGGTTAAGGCTAACTATAAATTTCAATTAGTCAATCAGAATGCTAATATCTACATCTACAATTTTTTTATGCCTTTTTTAAAGGATTCTCTAAAAAAAGATTGTAGCGCGGTTGTTCCACCCAATAGAATCGTACCAAACGTAAAAGCAATTTTTCTATCAAACTTCCAACCACCACAAACAACATTTTTTTCACTTTCCAGTAATTGTATAATCATATTTCCTCCGCAGTAAATTTTATATATTTTTACTTGTTGCTCAGATTTTTTTCTTGACCAACCACTTTGATATGATTATTACCCCGATGTAAATAGCTCCGCTTATTATCCCTCCTATTGCCATTGAACCGGAATTTCCACCGGATATGTTTTTCATTTCTTTATCACTAAGCCCAACAATAGAGTTTTTCATATTTCCTCCAAATTCTAGACTGTTGATATTAAAAAATTTTCGTGTTCTACACAATTTCAACTTCACGGATACATTTTAAGCTAACTGTACTCCATGTCAAATGTGGATGTTTTGCTAAATTTAAAAATAAATTAAGGTCTAAACTGCTACGGGTTTACACCCACAGTATTTTGCTTCTCATTTCAGGCTTCGCCCGCACCCTATTTTACCTTGGTGTATTGTGTCTACACTAGCATCCGCCCCCTAAAACGCATTTAAAACGGTTTTACGGCTAGTTTCGGATCAAGAGTACCAACCCCCTAGCCTACTTGCCTTTCGTTTCCTGTGCGCGCTTGTGCGCACATAAGCGCCCGAACGGTATGTCACGAGTAGTATTCCTAACTATCAGGCGCGTAACGCGAGTGAGCGTAGCGAACGAGGCTATGATGCAAGATGCTGTGTAGGCTCCTAAGCTTGTAAGCAATAATAGCTTTAACGCCTCACGAAACCTTTGCTTCCTATAGACCGCTTTTAGTTTTAAAAAGTTTAAAATAAATGCGAGTGAAGCGAGCAAACATTACAGTTTTTTTCTTAGGCGTAGAGTTGCTACTTTTGTGTACTCTTATTTTTTTATTTAAAGTTGCCTTATGGAATCATTGCTACGCGAAGATATTTGTTTATGGTGTAGAACTCCTCTTTTAAACTCTTTTAAACTCTTTTAATAACTTTTCGGAGCGTTTTTTTTATTTAAAATCAATTAATTACAGCGCTAAATATGCCATCTTCACACCTAAATATGCCATCTTCACACCTAAATATGTCATCCTCACACCCAAATGTGTCTTTTTCACACTTAAGTATGCCCTAATTTAAAACAGGACATTGTTTATTGTTTGTGCCTGTAGTAAAATGAGGGCATAACAACCATGGATAAATGAACCATGAAAAACGATATAGTCGTACAATCTAACAAACTGATTGAATCACATTATAAACAACAGTACACCGTCCAAGAACAAAGAATGGTTTTATGGGTAATAAGTGAAATTCACAAAGAAGATTATTTTATCGGTGAATATAAATATAAAACTATAACGGTATCTGCACAGAAATATGCAGAATTAGTAGGTATAGATATTAAAGATGTCTATAAAAGGGCGCAGGAAATAGGCGACAATTTGATGCAAAAAGTAATTACCATTAAAACTGATAAGGGTGAAAATCAAGGCTGGGAAATGTTTCATTGGGTAGAAAGCATGAAATACGATGGTGGAATTATAGAGGTTTTAATATCGCCTAAAATAATCCCCTACATTATAGACCTCAAAGAAAAATTTACCTCCTTTAGACTAGAAAACGTCTTGTATTTAAGATCGTCTCATGCAATCAAATTGTATCAAATATTGGCTCAATATAAACAAATTGGTGAAAGAGAAATAACAATCGATGATTTAAAATCAATGCTTGGTGTTAACGATGAAAAAACATATAAATTATTCGGAGCCATAAAAAGAAGAATATTAGAAATTTCAAAACGAGAAATAAATGCAAAAACAGATTTAATAATCAGCTACTCATTAATTAAACGAAGTAGAAAGGTTATCGCCATAAAATTTAAAATTACTCAAAAACCAAATCAAGAAGCGCAGGCTAAAAAAGAATTTGAAAAATACATTTTACAGTTACCAGAAGGAAATAGTTTAA
>DYQJ01000308.1 GCA_020719345.1 Draconibacterium orientale
ATATATACTATTTTTGGGCTTTTTACAAGAAAGTCACCATTTTTTTACGTTATCAGTAAATTATAAATTATAAATTAAGAATTATAAATTCCGAAGTTATTTTTTTAATTTTACTTATTTGAAAATATATAAGAAGTAAATTATTTTTTTAGCTATTAAATAAAATTGTTATATGAGGAAACTATTTTTTGTGTGGTTATTTTTTTTGCTTACCACTAACATCTTATCACAAAGCTTTACTATCAGCGGCACTATTTCGGACAAATCAAGTGGTGAGAATTTGATAGGAGTCAACGTTCTTGTGAAAGACTCGAAAGGACAAGGCACTATAACTAATAATTATGGATTTTATTCATTAACTGTAAAGTCGGGAAAATATCAAATTATCTACAGTTATATAGGTTACATCTCGCAAATAGTAGAGGTTGATTTGACAAAGAATGTAAAGAAAAATCTTGAACTGACCCCGGAAGATAATGAACTGGAAGAAGTGGTTGTCTCCGGCACTAAGGCAGATGCTAATATTTCTGCCATAGAGATGGGGGTAGAAAGTGTAGATATGAAAGAGATTAGCAAAATTCCTGTCATGTTTGGCGAAAAAGACATCTTAAAGACGATACAACTTTTGCCTGGCGTAAAAACTGCCGGCGAGGGTAACTCAGGATTTTATGTTCGCGGCGGCGGAAGCGACCAGAATTTAATATTGCTTGACGAAGCCCCTGTCTATAATGCGTCACATCTTTTGGGATTTTTCTCGGTTTTCAATTCCGATGCTATTAAAGATGTTAAATTATACAAAGGAAATATACCTGCCGAGTACGGAGGACGACTCTCCTCGGTGATGGATATAAAAATGAAGGAAGGAAACATTAAGAAGTTAGCAATGAATGGAGGAATCGGCTTAATATCTTCTAAATTAACAATAGAAGCACCGATAATAAAAGACAAAGGTTCGTTCATTGTGTCGGGACGCCGAACTTATGTGGATTTGTTTTTAAAACTTTCAAAGCAAGAAATGCTTAGGAAAAGTCGTCTTTACTTTTATGACATGAATGCTAAAGCCAATTACAAAATAACACAAAAAGACCGTCTGTATATGTCCGGCTATTTTGGTCGCGATATTTTTGGTTATTCTGACCGCTTTGGTTTTGACTGGGGAAATACCACTGCAACAGCACGCTGGAATCATGTGATTAATGATAAAATGTTTAGTAATACGACCTTTATCTTTAGCAATTATAATTATAAAATTACTTTTGGCGCAGATTCTTTTAACGTTCAGATTGGCTCGGTAATACAAGATTTTAATTTTAAACAAGATTTTGATTATTATTTGAATAACAAAAACACTCTAAAATTTGGGATAGATGTTATCCATCATAATTTTATTCCGGGAAAAGTAGATACTGACAACGAAGATTTTAAAAATTTCTTAGTAAAAATAGCTACCAAAGATAGTTATTCTTTGGAGAGCGCAGCTTATTTGTCTAACGAACAAAAGATAACTAATAAATTTACTATCATTTACGGGGTTCGCTATTCTAATTTCATACAATTAGGACCAGGCAATATTTTTTCTTTTGACGAAAAAGGAAAAATCACCGATACAACAAAATATGATAGTTGGGAACAGGTTATTTCCTATAACGGACTTGCTCCGCGAATAGCCGCCGCATATATCATTAATTCAAGTACTTCTATCAAAGCTTCGTTATCTCGCACCAACCAATATTTACATTTGATATCTAACTCTTCTGCCTCAAGTCCTACTGATGTGTGGATACCGAGTAGTAAAAATGTATTGCCGGAACTTTGCGACCAGATAGGATTGGGTTTTTTCAAAAATTTTAACGACAATGGTTATGAATTTTCGTTAGAGACCTATTATAAGACAATGAAAAATGTTATTGATTACAAAATAGGCGCCGAAGTAACATTGAATCCAGCAATGGAGGGCGAACTCATTTTTGGCGAAGGACGTGCTTATGGCGCAGAAATATTTTTCAAAAAACGAAGCGGCGATTTTACCGGATGGCTCAGCTACACAATTTCTAAAACAGAGAGAAAATTTGAAGAAATAAATCATAAACAATGGTTTTCGGCTAAGCAAGACCGCACTCATGATATTTCATTAGTTGCTATTTATGACATTACCGAACGGTTAAATCTTTCGGCTGCATGGATATTTTATACAGGCTCGGCAGTAACTTTTCCTACAGGAAAATACGAAATAGATGGAATAGTTTACAATTATTATACAGAACGAAACGGGTATCGCATGCCTAATTACCACCGTTTAGACATAGGTATAACATTGAATAACAAAGAGTATAAGATAATAGTTGACCCTGTTACCGCCGATAAAACAAAAATAAAGAAACGTTTTTCTTCTAATTGGAATTTCTCTGTTTACAATGCCTATGCCTACGAAAATGCCTATTCTATTTCTTTTGAAAAAAATAAAGAAACTGGTAAAACGGAGGCTATACAGCTTGCACTTTTTAAAATTATCCCTTCAATTGCTTATAATTTTAATTTTTAATTTTATGAAAAAGATAAAAAAAACGGTTAACACATTTTTGATTACTATGTTTTTGATGCCACTGCTTTTGTCGTCGTGTGAGAAAGTCATTGATATTAAACTCGGTGATACAAAGGAGCAAATTGTGATAGAAGCAATTGTGAGTGACATGCCGGAATACAACTATATTAAAATATCAAAAAATAACAGTCTCTATGAGATGAACGAATTTGAAAAAGTAACCGGAGCAAAAGTCACTGTCACAGACCAAGATAATATAATTTATGAATTTAAAGAAACAAACATTGGTTATTATTCAAACAATACATTTATAGGTAAAGAATTGAATGAATATAAACTTAATGTGATTATTGGAGACAAAACTTATTCTTCTACATCAAAAATGCCGTTCAAAATGGCAATAGACTCGGTCAGTAGTTTCGTTTTTCCTTCACAATTCACAGGTAAAATAATGTACATAGCAAACATGTATTATCATGACTCTACTTATGTAGGTAATTATTACCGAATTAAAGTCTTTGTCAATAATGAACCGAAACCAGAAGGAACGTTCAATGTCTTTTCGGATGACTACATTAACGGTACTTTTTCTGCATTTAGCTATAACGATGGTTCGCTTAAACTTGGAGATTCGGTAATATTTTATTTGATGAACACAGACGAACAAAACTACGAATATTTTAGATTGTTGTATATGAATCCGGGCATGAGCTTTAGCAGCGCTCCCGGAAATCCGCAAACAAATATAGAAGGAGAGAATATATTAGGTTTTTTTGGAGCATATTCTATTAGCACTGATACTTTAGTTGTTGCGTTACCAGCTTTTTAAATAAAAAATATTAGAAAACTTTTTCAAAATCTTTATTTTTTGGATAAGTTTTCTAATGTTTACTTTTAATCTTACAAAAAAATTATGGTTCTTGAATGATTTTTGTGGAATCAGCCAAAACTTGCAATAATTCTATTT
>DYQJ01000309.1 GCA_020719345.1 Draconibacterium orientale
TTTTTTAACTTTGCGAAACTCTGCGAGAAAAAATGTTGATATTCAATATATTAATAGGTGCTAAATAGTTACATTTTTTTATTTTTACTTAGTCTTTCGGTTTGTCACTTAATTTATGAACTTGGTTATTTTCAAGAATATATTTCTCTTTACTTTCCATACATATTGCTGTGTTTTGCTCGTCAAAAAATAGTCGTTGACCATATTCACTCATCCAACCTATTTGCTTTGCCGGATTACCTACTACCAGAGCATAGTCCGGAACTTCTTTTGTTACAACGGCTCCTGCGCCTATGAAGCAATATTTTCCGAGTACGTTTCCACAAACAATAGTCGCATTTGCACCTATTGTAGCACCTTTTTTTACTAATGTCGTCTCGTATTTATCTCGGCGAATTACGGCACTTCGCGGATTCGTTACATTTGTAAATACCATTGAGGGACCCAAAAACACATCGTCTTCGCAAATTACGCCGGTATATATAGAAACATTATTTTGTATTTTAACATTCTTACCGAGTTTTACAAACGGCGAGATGACGCAATTTTGTCCGATGTTGCAATTTTCTCCTATTTCACAATTAGACATGATATGTGAGAAATGCCATATTTTTGTTCCTTTGCCTATTTTTATGTCGCCGTCAATAACTGCGGACTCGTGGGCTGTGTATTCTTTTTCCATTATTGTGTTATTTCTATTCCGTTAATAAATACTCGGTCTATTAAATTGCTTCCAAAAGCATACGGGAAAAATTCTACTGATGGGATATCTTTGGTAATAAAGAAGTTTGCCACTTTGCCGCGTGCTATACTTCCATGTGTCTCGCTTAAACCCATTGCGTATGCCGAGTTGATAGTTGTGGCATTAATTACTTCTTCGGGAGTCATTTTATAATTTATACATCCCATTGACATAACTAATTTCATATTTCCCGAAGGAGAAGAGCCAGGATTGTAGTCCGAAGCCAATGCTATCGGTAGTCCGGCTTTTATCATTTGTCGCACCGGCGAATATTTTAGATTAAGAAAAAATGCCGAGCTGGGCAAAACCGTAGGCATGGTATCTGAATTTAATAAACATTGTATTTCGGCGTCTTCTATATATTCAAGATGGTCTACCGAGATGGCATTATATTTTACTCCTACTTGCACGCCGCCAGAGTTTGCAAGCTCATTTGCATGTATCTTCGCGCGAAGTCCATATTTCATGCCGGCAAGCAATATGCGGTCGGTATCTTCTACTGTGAAAAAACCTTTATCACAAAAGACATCTATGTAATCGGCAAGTTCTTCAGAGGCAATTATTGGTATCATCTCGTTGATAATCAAGTTTACATATTCTTCTTGGTTTCCGCGATATTCCAAAGGTACCGAATGCGCTCCCAGAAATGTGGAAACAATAGTTATTGGCATCTCTTTTTGAAGCCGTTTGATAACTCGTAACATTTTTATCTCCGAATCGGTGCTTAGTCCGTACCCGCTTTTTATCTCTACTGCCCCGGTGCCAAGCGAGATAATCTCTTCTATTCTTTTTTTTGACAGATTAAAAAGTTCGTCTTCTGAGATGTCTTGAATTAGCTTTGCCGAGTTTAATATCCCGCCGCCTCGTTTGGCTATTTCCTCGTAGGAGAGTCCTTTAATTTTGTCAATAAATTCTATCTCCCGACTTCCGGCATACACGATATGCGTGTGACTGTCGCAAAACGAAGGGAATATCATGCGTCCTGAGACATCTATTTGTTGGTCATACTCAAAGTCCTTAATTTCTGTCATCGTTCCAAAATCTTCTATAATTCCGGAATTAATGTACAAATAAGCATCGTCGAGGTTGTTTAATTTAGCCATCTCGGCGCCGCAAATTTTTAATTGCGCTATTTGTTCGGTCTGAACTAATTTTTTAATGTTCGTTAATAATAATTTCATCTTATTATGGTATTTTTTTGTTATGCAATTCGGAGAAATTTTTGATAGAAATTTTTACGGATACTTCACTCAACGTGATAACTTCCGACTTTTTGCTATCCGGATTTGTGCTGATTTTGATATTTTTCAATATAAGTTTGTCATTTTCTAAATCATAATTATAACTTAATATATAGTCCGGGGTTTCTGCATTTGCTATTTTGTTCCAATAAGTATTAGATTGTTCATTGATAGGAAGTTGAGTATTGTTATAATTTTCATCTATATATTCCGAGTAATTATCTAAACCGAGAAAAACAAATTCTTTATTTTTATATTCTTTATTAGCAATTAATTGCCGTTTTATTTCTTTTGATATTAAAGAACCTAACTCGGTATTTTCATTATTTTCCGATTTTCCGAGTTCTATTTTTATTTTGCTTCGATTTTTAACGGCTTTTACATTTTTATAAAAAATGTCGGATAAATCGGTACTAAGACGTTCAATTTCTTTGTCTTGGGAATATGCTTTATTAAAAATAAAGAGAATAAAAAATACTAATATTCTGATTTTCATATAAGTTCAATGTTTAATTGATAAGTAAAATTTAAAAAATAACTTCGGAATTTATAATTTATAATGGCATATTTCATTTATTAGGTTACACTTCTTTGCGAAACTTTGCGTGAAATATTTGATTATCAATTTCTCGCAGAGTTTCGCAAAGTTTTTCGCAGAGTTTCGCAAAGAAAAAAGTGTAAACTACTTTTAAGCGGTTATGAAAGATGCCTTTATTTTATTTCTTTTTTTTCTAATTTTGCATTTGTTCAATTGCTATTTTGTAGCAATCTGTTAAAATTTTGTCTACTTTTTAGAAAAAGTGAGAACTACTTTTTTGAATTTATGAAAGATGCCAAAAATTATTATATTTGTTCTCCAAAAAACATGAATTATGGAAACATTACAAACGATTATAAGTACAGGCGATCCAAGGGAAATTAAGGCATCTTTCATAACTGCTTAAAAGTAGTTTACACTTTTTTCTTTGCGAAACTCTGCGAGAAATTGATAATCAAATATTTCACGCAGAGTCTCGCAAAGGTAAAAACGCAAAGTTTCGCAAAGAAGTGTAACCTAATAAATGAAACATGCCAATAATTGATAGCGTAAAATAATGGTGACTAAACACGCTATTTATTTTATTTTCAAGTACTTATAAAATTCGTTTATTTATAATTTTGTATATACATTTTAAATGTTATATTATTGAAAATCAGATATATAAAAAAATATTTGTATATATGAAAAATCAGTAAATTTGAATTTTGGTCACTATTTTTATACGCTACCAAATTATTAACATGGAAAAATAGAAATTTAGAAATATTTTATTTACCAACTTATTCGCCACATTTGAATTTAATAGAACATTTATGGCGTTTTATGAAATATGAATGGATTGATTTTAGCGCGTATAATTGTTGGACAAATTTAGTAGAATATGTTGAAAAAATCGTAAATAATTGGTAGCGTATAAAAATAGTGACCAAAATTCAAATTTACTGATTTT
>DYQJ01000071.1 GCA_020719345.1 Draconibacterium orientale
TGGCTGATTTTCACCCTGCCAGCGTTTTTTTCACGCTGGCAGGGTTCTGATTTGCGCTCAAAATTTTAAAAGCAGATTTGACAACTTTTAAAAAGTTGTCAAATCTATATCTATATACGGGGCAGATATATTTTTTATTATTATTATTGTTTTTTCAATAATAGTTCGTATATTTGCAAAGATAATAAGGAATACACTTTGTAACAAAAAAAAAAAAATATGGAATTTGAATGGGATGAAAACAAAAATAATACGAACACAACAAAACACAAAATAAGTTTTGACGAGGCATCTAAAGTTTTCTTTGATAACGAAAGCATAATAAAAGAAGATATAAAAAACGAATATGGAGAAAAACGCTTTAATATTATTGGCGCGATTATTAAGGGGATAATATATGTGGTATATACTTTTCGTGGTAGTTTGGTCAGAATTATTTCTGCTAGAAAAGCAAATCAAAAAGAGAGAAATGAGTATTATGAAAATATAATAAAGAATAAAATATGAATTTAACTGCAAAACAACAAAAAGAATTGGAAGAGTTGAAAAATCAAAAATTTGAATTAGACCAATTAGTAAGCGATGAAGAAATTGATTATTCCGATATTCCTGCGTTAGAGCAAGCAGAATTAAAAGAATTTGTTAATCTAAACAACATCTTAAAGTCATTACTGACAGAGGCGAATTATAATTTTATTCTATCTCAAGGTAATTTACATCTAATATTGAATCAAATAATTGATTTTTATAGAATCCGCAATAAATCTTTGAATTAATAGATGCGTTTCAACCATTTCAAAAGTCTTCGACTATTTGAAAGGTTTTTTTCTGCATCTTTCATAACCGCTTAAAAGTAGTTTACCCTTTTTTCTTTGCGAAACTTTGCGAGAAATTGATAATCAAATATTTCACGCAGAGTTTCGCAAAGAAGTGTAACCTAATAAATGAAAGATGCCTATCAAAGGTTATTAGACGGGATACTGAAGCATATTAGAATATTGATTATGAAATATTGTAAAAAAAAATAATTATGAAGCACAGAGGACGTTTACAAGCACAAGGAGAAAATCTTGAAGAATCTGAAAACTGGGCACAAGATGAACCTCCAACGATAAAAGACGGTTTAAAAATGGTGGAACGTTTAAAGGAAAAAATATCTAATAAAGAATTAGAGATATGAGAGGCAGTATTTGAAAAAGTGGAGCGACTTATCAATAATGCAGAATCAACAAACGGGATTGATGCTCCTATAAATGTATCTTTCAGAGCTAACGGATATGTTAAAGAACGTGTTGATTTAGAAATACAAAAAGGTAAAGCATTTATTAAAACAGACGCATAAAATGAAACCAATAAAAAAATATTTATTTGAAGATTTTCTAAAAGAAAAGATTGTATATGTTACATGTAGACAATATTGGACGATTCTATTAGAAGAATTGTTTGAAAAAAATAAAATCACAAATGTACAACCGTATTTAAAAACAACTTATGCAAATGGTATTGATTTTTTTAACGGTAATCCAATGGTTAACTATATGGTATCAGAAACAGGAAGAGCCATAAGAATTATTCAGGAAGAACCGAATCCAGACGATTTAGAGATAACGGCATGGCTTGACGATTTTGAAACAGACGATTTTACGGCTAACGAATTAGTCATTTCAATTCAATTACGACCCAAAACGGAACGTGTAGCTTTTGAATTAATAAAAAAATGGTTAGTAGAGCAATATCCTGCAAAAAAAATGGAACGCTTCATTGACTTAAAAATTGAACTTGATAAACTGGAAAACTTAGAACAAGAAAAAGCATTTGCTTAACAAAGAGTAGAGGGGAGTTAGCAGATTTGACAACTTTTAAAAAGTTGTCAAATCTTTTACAATGTGGATACATGCATTGGCGTGTATCTACTCGGTTTAATTTTTATAAAAAAAACGAAAAAAAAAAATAAAAAAAATGAATTTTGATAGAAATGGGCATTTGACTCCTTACGAAGTTTTTGAAATAGACATAATTCATTTGTGGAATTCAACTTTGGTAAAGTTTTACACAAAATACATTTTTTTTATATACAAATCAATTAGGATAGGTATATATTGGTTACATAATTTTCAAAAAACAAAACCAAATAAAAAAGGCGAGAAATATTACAAAGGTTTCATAAAAATAGATTTAAGTCATGAAAATTTATAATGATGCAAATATATTAAATCTGATAGAACAAATCAGAGAAGTCAATCATTTGATAGAATTACACAATTTGTCCAACGATGATTTTATGTTGACTCAATATAAGGCAAGAAAAAATGATTTTTTGAAAGAATTAGTTTTAGAATTGATGTTGCTGGACATAAATACTTATGAGATATTTAAGTTAGTTAAAAGTTTGATAAATAAAATAGAAACTTCGGCAATTTACCAAACTTTGAATTTTTCTATATGCGAATTAGAATCCGTAACTAATTGAATTATACTAAAACCCAGTATATTAATCTGCCTGTCTTTTTTTCACGCTGGCAGGTGGACTGATTTGGTGGAGTGGGAGGGGAGTTAGCAGATTTGACAACTTTTAAAAAGTTGTCAAATCTATATCTTGTTCCACGTGGAACAAGTTTTTTGTTATCTACCTAAAAATATTAGCAGAACGTTAATGTCTGATGGTGAAACTCCGGGTATTCGTGATGCTTGTGCTATGGTTTTTGGCTTAATAAGTTTGAGTTTTTGTTTTCCTTCGTTAGAGATAGACGATATTTTATCATAATCTATTCGTTCTGGAATGTTTAGATTTTCTAAACGGGTTATTTTTTCTGCCACTTGTTTTTCGCGTTCAATGTAACCTTCGTATTTGAGTTGTATTTCGGCGGTTTCAATAATTTCTTCGCGGCTGTATTTTATCTGATTCAATAAATTATCTAATTCGGGAATTACTTTTTGCAGATGTTTTATTTCTACTTGCGGTCTGAGAATTAGATTAATCAGTGGCATCTTTTGAGATATTTCGTTAGTTCCTACTTCGGTGAGAGTTTGATTAATCGTATTTGGTTCAACTTTGTATTTATTAAAGAAAGCAATAATTTCTTCTTTTATTTTTAGTTTATAATTAAGATGTTCTACTCGTTCTTTTGTTGCGAGTCCTAAGTTGTGCGATATTTTAGTTAGTCTGTCGTCTGCGTTGTCTTGTCTAAGTAAAATACGGTATTCGGCACGCGAGGTGAACATACGGTATGGGTCGTCTACACCTTTGGTGACGAGGTCGTCAATTAGGACACCTATGTAAGCTTGATTTCTTTTGAGTATAAATTCGGGTTTGTTATTATTTTTAAGATGTGCGTTAATACCTGCCATTATACCTTGTGCGGCTGCTTCTTCATATCCTGTTGTTCCGTTTACTTGTCCTGCGAAGTATAGGTTTTCAATAATTTTAGATTCTAAAGTGTGCATTAGTTGTTCGGGCGGAAAGTAGTCGTATTCTATAGCATAAGCGGGTCTAAAAATTTTTGCGTTCTCTAAACCGGTAATTTCTTTGATAGCTTCTAATTGTACGTTCAGTGGCAAAGATGATGAGAATCCGTTAAGATAGTATTCTATTGTATTAACTCCTTCAGGTTCGAGGAATAATTGGTGTGCATCTTTGGTAGCAAAAGTAACAATTTTGTCTTCTATACTTGGACAATACTTCGGACCTCTTCCCTTTATAGTTCCGTTAAAAAGTGGCGACATTTCAAACCCTGTTTTTAAGATATTGTGAACGGTTTGATTAGTATATGCTATATAACAACTTTGTTGCGGTAAAAGTGGTATTTCCGATGGGAGATAAGAGAATCTTCGTATTTCTGTGTCCCCTTTTTGTTCGGTGAGTTTGTTGAAGTCTATTGTACGGGCGTCAAATCTTGCTGGTGTTCCGGTTTTTAGTTTGGCGGATTTGATACCTGCGCTTACAATTTGTTCGGTTAAAATAAGTGCGGGCATTTCTCCTGCTCTTCCTCCGTTTTGTGTTTTGTCTCCTACGTGCATGAGTCCGTTGAGGAATGTTCCGGCTGTTAAAATAACTGCTTTAGCGTGAAATTCTATACCCCATTTAGTTTTTACTCCTGTGGCTTTGTTGTTGTCAATAATTATATTTGTAGCGATGTCTTGCCAGAATGAGATGTTGTGTATGTTTTCTAAAGTTTCTCTCCATTTTATAGAGAATTTTGTTCTGTCGTTTTGCGCTCTTGGGCTCCACATTGCGGGACCTTTCGATTTGTTGAGCATTCTAAATTGTATCATAGTTTGGTCTGTTACGATTGCGGAGTAACCACCGAGTGCGTCAATTTCGCGGATTATTTGTCCTTTTGCTATACCTCCCATTGCGGGGTTGCACGACATTTGTGCGAATTTAGTCATGTCCATAGTTATCAAAAGAACTTTTGAACCTAAGTTAGCAGCGGCGGCGGCGGCTTCACATCCTGCGTGTCCTGCTCCTATAACGATGATGTCATAATTTGTGTTCACTATATCTTATTGTAAATTGTTAAACATTTTTATTGCGAAAAGTTCTTGTTTTCGCATCCGTAGTTCTTGGTCTTTAGTTAGGTCTTCGTAACCTGCGAGATGCAATATACCGTGTATAATAACTCTGTAGAGTTCGTGTTCGAAGGTTACGTTGTATTTGGTGGCGTTTTCTTTAACTCGGTCTATGCTAATGAATAGGTCACCGTATATTGTTATGATGTCGCTTTCTATGTTTTGATAGTCTTCGGAATAATCAAACGTAATGATGTCCGTTAAGCTGTTATGTTTCAAATATTCGCAGTTCATTTTGAGTAGATATTTGTCGCTGCAAAAAATAATATTGATGTCACCTGTTGCGATATTTTTGCGGTTTGTGAATGTCGTTATCCACTTTTTGAGTTTTTTTTCTTGTGTCGGTTTAAAATAATTAATTAACGATTGAAAAACTATAGGCATAAATTTAGTTATTTAGATATTAAAAAATAATTTTATTTGATTTCCGGAGTCATTAAACATGACATTGTCTGCGAGGTTTTTGATTAGAAATATTCCTCTTCCGTCAATTTTTTCTATATTTTCGGGGCTTGTCGGGTCAGGCAATAAATTATAGTCAAACCCTTTTCCTTGGTCCGTTATAATAAAGAATAAATTATTAGTTTGCACAGAATATTCTATGTTTACTGTTTTCGTTTTGTCCGATTTATTACCATGCAATATGGCATTTGTTACGGCTTCGGTTAGTGCGATGAGAATATTTCCGTATAGTTCGTCAGATATCTTGTATTTTTCGGAGACTATATATACTAAGTTTTCCACAATAGCTATATTTGAGATGTCGGATTCAATATTTAGGTTATTAATTTTGATATTCGCTGCTATTTCTGTCATTATACGAGGGATTAAAAATTATTAATATATTCTTCATATTTATTTTTATAATAGTTTTTCATTTTGATAGTATTTCTTTCTAAGTATTCGTTAATAATATCTTTGTTTTGTTCTTTGTCAAAGAAGTCTTTAGGATTAATTATTTCGTACTCTTTCGCTTCTTTGGATTCTCGTTTTTCTTCTAATTCGCGTTCGTTTTCCGATTTTTCAGCTTCGAGTAGTCTTGTCATAATTTCTTGTTGTCTTATCAACGATTCGGGTGTAATGTTTTTATTAATAATATCTTTTTTTAGTTCTTCAGAGTATTTGTTAATTTCTTTGAGTAGTTTAGAATTTTCGGGACTAAGTTTTGCGTTGTTCAACATTTCTTGCATCATTTGTTCAAACATTTCTTGTTCGGCGAGCATTTGTGCGAGTTTTTTGTTCATAGTTTGTCCGTTCATTTCGCCGTTTTTCATATCGTTGAGCATTTGTTCGAGTTGTTTTTTCATGCTTTCTTGTTTCCCTTTCATGTCGGAGAGTGATGGTTTACCTTCACTTGGTTTTTTCTTTTTACTACCGCTTCCTCCTCCTCCTCCTTGTTGGTTTTGCATTTGGTCGAGTATTTCATCTAATAATAGTGCGAGGTCATTAGTTTTGGTCATTATCAGTTGTTGCTGAATGTTAGATGCACTTATTTTTTTATTAATCATACTTTCGGTTGCGAGTGTTAGCGTTTGATTTATAGAAGTAAGGTTTTTAGTTACCATAGAATTTATTTGGACTACCCGTTTGGCGAGTGCGTAGAGCGAGTCGTTAATAATTTTGAAGTCTTTTTCCATGTTTTGCTGCTCTTTAATAATATCATTGAAAGAGAGGTCATTAACGTACGAAGTTTTAGTTTTGGCAATAAGTTCTTCTTGTGCGAAAGAGAAATTTATTAAGTTAGCGAGGATTTGTTTAAGATTTTCTTCGTCTTCTTCGGCTTGTTCTTCTTGGTTTTCTTCCATCATTGCTTGCATTTCTTGTGACATCTGTTTCATTTTGTCGGCGGCAGATTTTTGAGATTTGGAAGTTTTACGTTTGTTGTTTTGCTCCATCGATTCTTTGGATTCGCTTAGGTCTTGCTCTATACTTTGCTCGTCTTCTTGAAAGTCTTGCAAATTATTAGGCTTGTCTAATTCTTTGTTTTCTTCTACCGCTTGTTTGTATTCTTCCATTGCATTTTCAAAATCTTTTTCGTATTCTGTTTGTTTATCTTTAATTTCTTGCAAGTCGGATTTAGCTTCTTTACTTTGTTCGGAAAGTTCGTCCATTTTTTCGGCGAGATTTTCAAGTTCGCTAATCACGTTGTCCACTTTTTGTTCTACTTGCATCTGTTTTAATAGTTGCATATCTCTGTCCATTTGTTTGGAGAGGTCTTTATAAGATAGTTCCATTTTTTCAGTGAGTTTTTTGAGCATCTCTTTGTCAAAGGCGTTCTGCATTTCTTCTAATTGTTTCATCAGTTCTTTTAGTTCGTCAGTCATTAGTTGTTCCCAGAGTTCTTGGAGCATCTTTTGTTTGTCCATTAGTTCTTGATTTTCTTCGTTAAAATTAGTTTGGTTTTTCAAAAGTTCTTCGTTCTTTTGCTTCATTTCGTCAAGTAGTTCTTCTAAAGTTTGCTGTTTTTGAAGTATTTGTTCCACGAAATTTTGCTGTTCCCATTCAGACATTGTTTCGGAAAGCGATTTTTTCTTGAAATTTTCTATGTCGTTTTGTATTTCGTTAATAAGTTTGTTCGCTTTGTTTGCGTTGCTGGCGATATTTTTGTTTAGCGTGTCCGTTTTTTCGGCTATTTGTTCAAATGTAAGTGCGGCAAACTCGTAAATAGTGCTTTTTGTAGATTTGGCGCCGTTAATTTTGTCATTATCAAAGACTTCAAAATAATATTTAACAATGGTATAATTTTTCTTAATATCTTTAAAATCAATATAATAATAAAAATCTTGTATTTGTGCAGCGGATTCTAATTCTATAGGTATAACCTCAAACTTTTTAATTGTTTCGTTCTGGTCATTAATCAGTGCGTAATTGAAAGTTAGTTTAGAGAATCCATAGTCATCATTAATATTTCCTCTGAAATAGTATAAAGAGAAGTTTGCAGTATCTATAGCGTTGTCTATCTTGATATTAGGAAATAGGTCGGGGATTGTCGTGATGTTATAATTTAATATCTCTTCGTCTTTAAAATGTTGGTTTGTAGCGAGGATTTTATAATTAACAGATTTCAGGATTTGTTTTTTGATGATGTTGTTAGCGTCTGCTGTTAGAATATTAGAATTAATGGAATCTGTAAAAATCATATTTAAAGTGTCTATATTTAAGATTTTAAAATTCCAAGTTACTTGTGTTCCCGCTGGGACGATTAGGTCACCTACATTTTTGAGAGTTCTTACTTCTTCGTTGGTGTATGTTGGCGGAGTTATAGTTACGTTAAAATCAAGTATTACAGGAGGTGCGAGGACTTCAATTAAATAATCAGTAGAAGATAACGCATCTGCTTCGAAGCTAAGATTAAGGTTGTTATTAATATTTTTTATTGTATAATAGAATTTAGTTTTTTGATTGGGTTCGTTTTTCATAAGGAATGTAGAATTAGAATATTTAATGTACACTTCCTTAGGCACGTAACTTCCTGTAACAGCGAGTTCTATATTAAAATCTTCGCCTTTTCGGATTGTCATGCTGTCGTTTAAAATATCAAATTTGAAAGGAAGTTCGGGTTGTATTTCGGTTGAATAGTTAAAAAAGCGGTATGTTCCTTCGTTGATAATATTAGGTTTGAAAACAACAAAGCTGATAAAAATTATTAGTGGCAAAAGAAAGTATTTAAGGTATTTAATATTTTCTTTGAGATTAATAACTTGTGCGAAGTTAAATATTTTAATTTGATTTATTTTTTGGTCTATGCTTGCCATTACGAGCATATTTTGATTTTCATGTTTACTTAGTTCTAATATGTTAAGCAATTTGTCTTTTATGTCAGTGAAGTAATTAGCAATAACATAAGATGCTTGTTTGTAGGTTATTGTCTTAGTTAATTTAAAGTATTTAATCAAAGGTAAGATGATGAGGTCTGCTATCACTATTATAGCGACTGCTAAGTAAACGTAAAAAATAATAGTCTTTACTTTTACCGGATAATAGTTGAAGTAATGTAATACTGTAAGCAATATAAAAGAGAAAAATATAACTGTTGCTGCGATTATAGTTCCTCGTAGCATCTGATTTAAGTAATATTTTTTTATAAATTTATCTAATTTTGTAAATAACAATTCTAAATTTGTGTTCATAGTTTTTTGTTTTAAATTATATATCTTCGTCTACTTTTTTTAACCAGTTCGCCGGATTTTGTTTTTCTGTTAGGTGCCATATTTGAAAGTTTATTACTGCTATTTGAGTTTCATCTTTCGGCACGTACCCAATGAGCTGTTGTTTGCTAATTTTTTGATTAACAGTAACATCTACATTAATAATGTTCGTATATACAGTAAAATATTCTCCATGTTTAATAATAACTGCGTTATTAGCTCCGGGTATAGATAAAATATTGTTTACAATACCGTCTGCTACTGCTCTCACTTTAAAGTCTTCCGTTGGCGCGATGTCTATTCCATCATTCCTAATCGTTACTTGTGTTAGCGTAGGGTGTTGATATTCTCCAAATTCTTTAATAATTATGCCTTTTTCTATAGGTAATAATAAATTTTGTTTTTCGTCTAAGAACTTTTGTGTTTCCAATTCGGTTTCTGTGTTTGTAAATTTAGTTGTCTCAGTTAAAATTTGGAGTATTTGTTTATGCAGTTCTTGTTCGTCCTCAACTCTTTTACGAAAATCTATGTTCTTTTGTTTCAATTTTTCAATTATTTTTATGTTTTCGGTTAGTTCGTCTTCTATGGTTATCTTTTCGTTCTTGTAATTTTCTAATAAAATATTTTTAATTTCTTTCTGGTTGTCCAAGATTTCTTTTTGATTGACGAGTTCGGATTTAAGGAATTTTATTGCGTCAATAATATTTTGTCGGTATGTTGCCATAATTTTGAGGTATTTTAGTCGGAGGAATATTTGGTTTATGGTTTGTGCTGACAACAAAAATGTGAATGTATTATATTGATATCTATAAAGATACGAAAAATATATCAATTTTTCATATATTTGTTTTGAGGTAGTTAGTTCTATCTCTAATTTTTTTATGGCACTTTCTACTCGCAGTATGTTAATATTTATCTCGTTAGTTTGTCTTTTTATCTTAGTGACTAAATTTTTACGTTTAGTAATGCTAAGCGTTCTTAAATTTAGTTCGTCGATTGTATAATTTTCGTCTTTAGAATATTTGTCTAATATCTCGTATATTTTTTTTATTTCTTCGTCTTGCGCGGTAGCAACATTTACGGTGGCGAGCAGAAGAATAAAAAACAGTACATTAAAACCATATTTTAGCATAATTTTTAGGGATTTCAAGATTAAACTTCAATTTATTGTCAATCAATATTTTAGAAATGACAAAATTTACCTCGTAATTATTTTTTGTATCTTTAAAAACAATATCTATTTTATTGGGGAAGCGTTTATCTGTTATCGTTTGAAAATCAGAATATTTAATATTCACTTCTTTTAAGTCATCTGCTTGTAAGAGCAAGATACTATTTACGTTATAGTTATTTGCATCTAATTCGGTTTGTTGTATGATAGTTTTTTTATCGTTTTTGTATTGCTGTTTTAAGATATAAACCGAGTCTCTTTTTTCGAGGTTTTCTAATATCATATTTGTTGTGTCCTTAGAGTAATAAAATAGATTATCAGTTATAACGCTTTGTAATACATTATAATTGCTAAAAACATTATATTTTAATAAGAAGTAGTCGTAGTCGTCTGCAAAATATTGACTTTGTATTTTATTAATCACAATAATGCTGTCTTTTGTGAATAAAGCACGTCCTATTTCAAAACCTAATGGAGTTACAGCTATCAAAATAGCCGAGTCTTTTCTTATTTTGATATTTCCAGCAAAGCTAAAATTTTTGCTTTTAGTTTTTATGTCGGCGTTAAATTTGTAGAACAGCGTATTATATTGCAAATAGCTGTTTTTCAGCGAGTCTTGAATTTGCTGGTAGTTCAAAGTCTTGTTGTTTTTGAAACTAATAATTTTTTTGAACGTATTACAGCTTGCTAATAATATTAGCATCGTCAGTATAATAAAAATATTTTTTGTCATCTAATTATTTTAAAATCAATGTATAAGGTTAATATATTCATTAAATTGTTTTTCCATGTCCGGATTGTTGATGATTAAATTTTTGCCGCTTTTAAAATATTTTAAAGCGTTTTTAAAGTCTGCAATCTTAAAATAAGCTATTCCTAAGTTAAGATAAAATATCGGCAAATTAGGATATGTTTCTATACCTAATAAGCTTGTTGTTATGAGGTCATTATATTTTTCGTTTTTGGCATATAGTTCTGATAGATGGAGTAAATTCTTATCATTGAAAGACGACTTTTTTATCAGATGTTCCCATATTTTTATTGCGTCTTGTGTTCTATCTTGTTTCTCGTAAAAAGTAGCAAGGTCAGTGAGTAAGAAATTTTTGTCATCATGTTTAGAGAATAACGCTAAGTACAAGTTTTCTTTGTTGTCATTAGTGATATTTTCATCATTTACAACAATTTTTAACAGTTCGTATTTCTTTTCAAAGCTAAGAATTTCTGAGTTCATTAGTTCTAAAATTTGAGCATTTGCCGGTTCATAATTTTTCTGCAAGAGTAGAAGTCTGATTTTCAGATATTTAATGTCGATGCTGTTCGGATATATTATTTCAAATTCGGCTATTAATTTGTGTGCAAGTGTTAGGTCATTATTTTTGAAATACAAGTCTAATAGCTGTAAGAAGTATTGAAATTTTGTTTTATCATATTTAATAATATTTTGCAATATTTCTTGCATGTTTGCCGAGTCTTTATTTAAAGTATATATTTTGTACTTTCGGTTCAAATAACTAAATGTAAATACGTTATTTTTTTGTGCATTTAATAAATTTAGTGCCTTGTCATAGTTTTCTTGTGCGAGATAGAAATCTACAATTTTATATCTCCACAAAGTATCAATATTTTTATCTGTTATTTTATTGAGTAACAAATTAAACTGCTCATAACCTTGTTCTATCTCGAAGTTTTGATGCAATATGTAAGCATAATTATAAATGAACCAATAATTGTCACTATTTAGGTCTACCGATTTTTGTGCGAAATATACAGCGTTTGTGAGTAGATTTTGCTGTAAATAGATATTAGATAGCAGATAATATACATCAGCATTATCTGGTTCTAAATCAGCACATTTATTGAGTAGTTCTATAGCTTTTGTTTTATTGTCGAACAGAAGCGTCATATTAGCTTCTGATAGCGTTTCAATGAACATTTCGCGGTTCTGTTTTACGATGTCTTGACCGGATACTTTATTGTTTATTTTTAGCTGTTTACAGCTAAACAGTAATGAAGATAGCAAAATTAGAACAATCGTTTTTTTCATTTATATTAGATAAAAATTTGTGAGTAATCACTGATATTTAGGTCGTTAGGTTTAGATTCTATTTTAGCATAATTTCCTATCATAGAATTATCTATTATGGTATTTTTTACTATTGCTCCGGAATAAATCATGGTATTAGAAATTATTGCATTGTATATTTCTGCATTATCTTCTATACTAACGTAAGGACCGATGATAGAATTTTGTATTTTAACATTTTTTCCAAAATATACCGGTTGAATAATTAGCGAATTATCGTTATTTGGGGAGTTCTTTACAAAGTTGTTGTTTTTAAGTATTTCGGAACAAGTTAGAAGAGTAGCATTTTTATTTCCACAGTCTAACCATTGATTGACCGCTTGATGCTTCATCTTTAGTTTTTTATTTTTCATATTTTCAAGAGCATCTGTTAATTGAAATTCTCCTTTGACGTTTATATTGTTATCAATCAAATATTTAAGTTCGCTTTTTAAATTTTCGCCGTCTTTAAAGAAATAAATACCGATGATGGCATGATTTGATACAAACGTTTTAGGTTTCTCTACGAAATCGGTGATGTAGTTATTGCTGTCAAATTTGACTACTCCAAATTGTTGTGGATTGTCCACTTCTTTAGTCCATATTATACTATCATATTGAGTGTTGAGAGTAAAGTCGGCAGTAAAAAGTGTGTCTGCAAAAGCAACTATCACTTCGGAATTTAAAGCTTTTTCTGCACAAAGGACAGCATGTGCTGTTCCCAGAGGGGCATTCTGATAACAAATAAGTGGGGTAGCTCCTACATTGTTAGCTATGTCACATAGTTTTTTTTCTACTTCGGTACCAAAATTTCCTATAACAAAAGCTATTTTTTCTATTTTAGTTGTAGTTACTTTAACTATTTCTTTTACAAGTCGTTCAACGATAGTTTCGCCTGCTATATTAAGAAGCGGTTTCGGTGTTGTTAGCGTGTGAGGTCTCATTCTTGTCCCCATTCCTGCCATTGGAATTACTATATTCATCGGATATTATTATTTGATTGTTATTATTCTTTGTTCTTTGTCGGTTGCCGTTATTGTTATTTGTATAAAATCTTGTGGCAAAATCAATTCTACTATTTCGGGCCACTCTATCATACACAAATTATCACTTAAAAAGCTTTCTTCTATTCCTATGTCCATTGCTTCGTGGAGTTTTGTGATTCTGTAGAAATCAAAATGATATATTATCTGTCCATTGCTTGTAACATATTGATTCATAAGAGCAAAAGTAGGACTTGTAACATTATCAATTACTCCGAGTAGTTTGCATATAGCTTTTATAAACGTAGTTTTTCCTGCTCCCATACTTCCGTAGAATGCGATACAATTTGATTTTTGCGGCAAACTATTGTAATATTGCAACAGGTTTTCTGCTGCATTATCTATTTCTGTTAAATTATTGACAATAAACTGTTTCATCTATTTTTTATTAGTTAAAGTTATTAATGGAATTAACATTTCTTCCAGCGATATTCCGCCGTGTTGAAAAGTATCTTTAAAATATTTAACGTAATGATTATAGTTGTTCGGATAAGCAAAAAAGTCTTTATTTAAAGCAAATATATAAGTAGAGCTGAGATTTGAGGTTGGCAGACCCGCTTTTTCAGGTTTCAATATTTCAAAGACTTCTTTTTTATTGTAGTTGAGGTTTTTGCCTTGTTTGTATCTTAGATTTGTCGTTGTAGTTCGGTCGCCGATGACTTTTACTGCGTCTTGTACACGTATTGCGCCGTGGTCTGTTGTCAGCACTATTTTTACGTTGTGATAGCTCATCTCTTTAATTAGTTCAAAGAGTGCAGAGTGTTCAAACCATGTTACTGCGAGTGAGCGATATGCGGCTTCATCTTTAGCGAGTTCTTTAATCATTTGCATTTCCGTTCTTGCATGTGAGAGCATGTCCACAAAATTGTACACAATAACGATGAGTTGTTTATTTAATATGCTTTTAATATTTTCTACCACTTTTTGTCCTTGTTTATTTTGGAATATTTTTTCAAAGTGGAAGCTTACTTTTTTGCGGTATCTTTCAAATAGCGTTTGCAATAGTTCTTCTTCGTGTTCGTTTTTTCCACCTTCTTCTTCGTCATACGACCAGAGATTAGGGAACATTTTTTCTATTTGTGCGGGCATCAGTCCGGAGAACATAGAATTTCGTGCATATTGTGTTGCTGTTGGTAATATACTTATCATTACTTCTTCTTTTTCTATGGTAAAATATTCTCTAATCATCGGCTCTAATATTTTCCAGTGGTCAAACCTCAAATTATCCACTACGAGAAGTACTACTTTCTCGCCTTTGTCAAGGTATGGGAATATATTATTTTTGAATATATCTGTTTGACAAACTGGTCTTTGTGTTTCAGATTTTTCAAACCATGATAAATAATTTGATTTTATATATTTCGCAAAGGCATTATTAGCTTCGTCTTTTTGCATAGCGAGGACTTGGTCTATTGCGCTGTCATTAGAATTAGCGAGTTCTATCTCCCAATATACCAACTTCTTATATACTTCTATCCAGTCGTTATAATCTTTAACCATATTAATTTGTTCTCCGAGCTTTGTAAATTCTGTTTGATATTTTAATGTAGTTTTTTCTGTTATCAGCCGTTTGTTTTCTACGTTCTTTTTTATCATTAACAGAAGTTGCTTCGGGTTAACGGGTTTTATTAAATAGTCGGAGATTTTGGAGCCAATTGCTTCGTCCATGATGTCTTCTTCCTCATTTTTTGTGACCATGACGATAGGTATATTAGCATCTATAGCTTTTACTTTATGCAGAACTTCTAATCCGTTCATGCCCGGCATATTTTCATCTAAAAAAATAATATCAAAATTATTTTCTCGGACTAGGTCTATTGCATCATAGCCGTTGTTCGCGGTTGTTACTTTATGTCCTTTTTGCTCTAAGAACAGAATTTGTATTTTTAACAAATCTATTTCGTCATCTACCCACAATATATTTGCTTCGTTCATAATTTTTTCCTATTTAGGTGATATTATTTTGTGCAAAAGTATAAAAAGTATTGTAAAAACTAACTAAAAAAAAATATTTTTTTAGTTCTTCATTTTTAATGTGGGGTGGGGGAGTGGTTAATTAAAAATATGAGAGTAATTTTGCTTTTTTACCTTTGCGAAACTATGCGTGAAATATTTGATTATCAATTTCTCGCATAGTTTTTCGCAAAGAAAAAGTGTCAATTACTTTTAAATATATCTGAAAAAATCGGAACTGTAATTTTTCCAGTGATAATACTTATAAACCTTATATGTTCTTATATGCCTTATATGGTTCAAAAAATTTATCACTTAAAAATTTACACTACCGAATAATTTATGGATTAAAAAAAATGTGACTTAATCACTTAAAAATTTACACTACCAAAAAATTTACGTGGTTCTTTTCCAAATAGAACAATTGCAGCACGCTTTAATTCTCCATTTTCAATCAATTGTAAATTTTGTAAAATCTGTAAATAATCATTTTCACTTTCAATTGCTGGCAATCTTTTGATAGCGTAAAATAATGGTGACAAACACGCTATTTATTTTATTTTCAAGTACTTATAAAATTCGTTTATTTATAAT
>DYQJ01000310.1 GCA_020719345.1 Draconibacterium orientale
GTAGCAGCGAAATCTTTGTAACGATTTGTCAAACACCTATGTAGTGTGGAGGTTATCTATTTTCTACAAAGATTACGCAACTACGTTGCTAAATAGTTACTAAAAAACTTAACAGTCCACCTGTCGCGTCCATGAAAAACAGTTATTTTTTTGTAGAGGTAATAAATTATTTAAAAAAAAAAAATTTTGTTATAATATTTTTTATTTTTGTGAATTAATAAAAAATAAACCTTAATACAAAACAAATAATATTATTAACTGATAACTCTTTATTTATGAAAACAATATTCTTTATTAGCTTCTTTTTATTTTTGGCAGCATGCAATATTAGTAAACACGAGGAAATAAAATATAAAACTTATTCTTCGCATCTCCAAGATTTAACTATTTCTCAAAATAAAAAACGTAATTGCAAAGAAATAGGACCAAGACCCACACGAGTAAACGACTCTACAGTAATATATGAAAAGATAAAATATCTACATTACGAACTCGGCGATAGCATAAAAGTGACCCCATATTTTAAAATTGAGCTGATGGCAGACTCTATATGTTTTGTTAAAGAATTGAAAGGAGTATATTATAAAGTGACTCTCACTGACCCTAAGGCGATTGACAGTCTGCATTTTCCTATTTATCAATACACCTTAGATAGTAATACAGTTGCTTATCATCTTTCTATCCAGAAGTTCTTTGAAGAAATAAAAGTTATGCAAAATTACCAAGATAATATTTATATTTTCGCACAAGGAAGCGCTGACCGAGCTTTAGGTTTCTTTATTAGAGGACTTTTGCCCGATTTTAGCAACCGCAAAATACAAATCCTTAAAAAAAGCGGACTGTATTACGACTTAACGCCCGTAGATTATTTCTTTACCAAAACTTACGGAAATGCTCATCTGCCTAATTTGCGCTCTACTTTTTTACGAGACGAATTATTAAAGTACGGAACTAATGTACTGAACCATGACTTAGAGAAAAGAGTTATGATACTTGACGGAATAGTTACGCCTTCTGTGAACCCGGCAGATAGAAAGGTTACCTTTATTATGTACGTAGATTGGGACAAAATTATTGAAAATATTGAAAATGTAATTTAATCATCGAATTTAATTATTAATAAAACATATAGGAAAATGGAAAATACAATTTTAATCCAAAATTTAGAAGATTATTTGCCTTTAAAGCACGGTGGACTAAATATTTACGAGAGATATAACTCGTTGTTTACACTTATTAAGGAGAATATAGGAGAGAAGTATGCCAATTTCTTTGCAAGACCTATAATCACTTACAGCGCGATGCAAAAAATTTACAACAGCAGCTGGATGAGTAATCATATTGTCAAAGGCACACCGTTTACTTCGTTATCAGCACAAGAACAGCAAAATGCATCGGTGCAGTTAGAAGAAATTGTCGTTAAGATTAAAAAGTTCGCGCGACATCTTAGTGAACAACCCGGAAACGAGAAAAAAGAGATGTCCGAATACATATTGAAAGCACTTGAAATACCAGATTTATCTTGTATCCGCGTAGAAAACAACAAGATAGTATCAGTTCTTTGGGGGTTTCAAAAAGAGATAAAAAATAAGGAGAATATTGTTTTATCTGTCACTCAAAAGAATAACGGACAAAATATCAAGCCCGAAGACAATAAGCCGCAAAACGTAAGCGACGACCGTTTAAATATTGAGAAATTGTTAGAAGATTCTAAAAAAAATCAGAATAATCAAAACAACAAAAACAACCAGTACAATCAAGATAATCAGGATAATCAAAACAATCTGAACAGAAATAATACACAAAATACGGTTATTCCACAAAATAATTATCCTAATCATCCGCCTTTAACCGAGTATGAAAGATTGGAGAGAACTCGCAAGATGCGAAAAGCTGCAATCATCGGTGGCGGCGGAATTTTGTTGATAGGTTTAATTTTGCTTATCCTCTTCCTTGCCGGCGTTTTTATGGTCATCAAACAAACAGGTATGGTCTTCAATGACGAAGCATATACCAAAATAGCCACCAAACCAATATTAGCCGAGTCCGAATACAGCGGCTTAGAAGCAAATTTTAGCTTAAAACCTTATTGTCCTAAGCCTGGCAATCAGGGTCCGTATGGCACATGCGTGGGTTGGTCAAGCGCTTATGCAGCACGCACAATATCAGAGGCATACAAAAACGCGATGAAAGACCAAACAGAAAAGATAACCGAGATGGCTTATTCTGCGCATTATGTTTACAAACTTATTAAATATTCGGATGACGTTTCGTGTTCGCAAGGTTCACAAATAGATGCCGCGATGGAGATAATGAAAAATAACGGTGTGCCATTACTCTCTGACTTTAATGTACAGTGTGCAAATGAGATACCTGCTGCAATAGACACAAAAGCTGCCGAGAATAAAATAAAAAATTATTCTAAATTATTTGACATAGGAAGTGATGAAAGTATAAAAGTAAAGACTGTAAAAAAAGCCATCTCTGAAGGTAATCCTGTTGTAATAGGGATGCTTTGTTATAGCTCCTTCCAATCGGCTAAGGAAGTATGGAATGGTAAAACTTCCGGAACTCCGGGCGGACATGCCATGTGCGTGATAGGATGGGATGACAGCAAATATGGAGGCGCTTTTGAAATAATTAACAGCTGGGGAAGCGACTGGGGCAATGAAGGTTACATCTGGGTAACTTATAAAGATTTCGCTATAAATACCAAATATGCCTTTGAGATTAATGGCAGCGGCAAACATGCCGAAGACGAAAAAGCTACTTTGGAGGCAAGCATAGAATTTATTGCCTACGAAAAAGAGATGCCCGTAAAATGTCTGGTCAAAGACAATGCGCCTACGGTAGATATAACGATATTTAGTCATTACCAAATGTTAGAGTCTTATAAATCGGGAACTAAGTACCGAATAAATATTACCATAGAACAACCTGCATACGTCTACGTACTTGGCTCGGATTTGACTGGCGTAGTAAATAATCTTTTTCCTATAGATAAATCTACAAGTGCCTATCTTAGCTATACCGGCAGTAAAATAACTCTGCCCAACGACGTAGACCAGATAATTTTAGATAATACTATCGGAACAGATTACGCTTGTATCTTAGTTTCAAACGAGGAATTAGATATAGAGAGTATAAAAACGCAGATGGAATCTGTTAGTGGCAGTTTTGCAAAAAAACTAAATACTGTCTTAAAAGACAAGATGTTTGAGAAATCAGAATTAAAATATGAGAGCTCCAAAATAAAAGTAGAAGGATTTTCTTCTACTAAGAGTGTAATTCCGATAATAGTAGAAATGGAGCATTTATAATATATAGTTCTTCAATGATTTTTGTGGAAAATTAATTATCACGCAAAGCAAACTTTTTGAAATAATATTTTCCTGCTTGTTTTATGTAGATATTTTATTTAGCAACGT
>DYQJ01000072.1 GCA_020719345.1 Draconibacterium orientale
AAATATTTGATTATCAATTTCTCGCAGAGTTTCGCAAAGAAAAAAGTGTAAATTTACGAGGCGATAAAATCTAATATTTGATTCAATTGTTGTGGCTCAAACCACTGTACATTTTTATCTTTATTAAACCATGTCAGTTGTCGTCTGGCGTAGCGTCTGGTGTTTCGTTTGATAAGTTCTATTGCTGTTGTCATATCATATTTATTGTCAATTGCCTCAAAAATTTCTTTATAACCGACAGTATTTAGTGCATTAAGATTTCGGTTCGGGTAAAAAACGGTTGCTTCTTCTATCAATCCGTTTTCCACCATTTTATCTACTCTGAGGTTTATAGTATTGTGTAGTTTTTCTCTGTCGGTATTTAAACCTATTTTAATGATTTGAAAATCACGTTTCTTTTTCGCGTTAGTTAAAAAAGAGGTATATGGTTTTCCTGTCATCATCGTAATTTCTAAACCTTTGAGGATTCGTTTGGGGTTTTTCAAATCTACCTTATCATAATATTGCGGGTCTAATTTTTTGAGCATGATTCTAAGAGTTTCAATACCTTGATTTTCATATATTTCGCTGAGGTTTTTTCTTATTTCCTGGTCAATATTCGGTAGGTCATCTATTCCATAGCAAAGTGCGTCTATGTACATTCCGGATCCTCCAACGAGCAGTAAATTATCGTATTTTTGAAATAAAATGTTCAGTAAATCAATAACTTCTAATTCGTACATACTCGCATTGTAATAGTCAAAAATAGATTTATTAGCAATAAAATAATGTTTGATAGTATTTAATTGCTCTTCCGAAGGCGGTGCAGTTCCAATTTTGAGTTCTTTATAAATTTGTCTTGAGTCTGCGGATATAATTTCTGTGTTCAGTATTTTTGCTATCTGTATGCTTATGTCTGTTTTGCCTATTCCGGTTGGACCTTGTAGTATAATCAATTTTTTCATTAGTTATCTATTTAGGATATTCTATGCGTGTGTGATAAATATTTCTAAGCGCTTCGTTAAAAAGTTTTTTAATAGAAGATACGTCTTTAAAAGTAATATCAGTGTTAGAGAATTGTTTTTCAGCGAGTTGATATTCTATAATATTTTCAATCAAATTAGCAATCGTTTCTTCATTGTAAGTTTTAAGACTTCGTGATGCAGCTTCTACGGAGTCCGCCATCATGACTATTGCGGTTTCTTTAGAAAATGGTTTTGGACCTGGGTATGTAAATTTAGAGGCATCTACGTCTTTATCAGGGTATTTTTTAATATATGACCGATAGAAATATTGTACTTTTGTAGTCCCATGATGTGTTCGGATGAAGTCAATAATTTGTGGTGGCAGATTATGTTTTTGTGCGAGTTCTATACCTTTTGTTACATGACTAATAATAACTGCTGCACTTTCGTCAAACTCTAATTTATCATGCGGGTTTACTCCGGAGATTTGATTTTCAATAAAAAATAGTGGCGCCAGCGTTTTACCGATGTCATGATATAATGCTCCTGTTCGTGCTAATTGCGGATTTGCGCCTATTTTATAAGCCGCTTGCTCTGCGAGATTAGCCACTTGCATAGAATGTTGAAAAGTTCCGGGCGCTTTTTGTGCTAAATTTCGGAGCAGCGTATGATTTGTATCGGAGAGTTCAAGTAGCGTGACGTCTGATATCATACCAAATATTTTTTCAAAGCCGTAAATAAGCGGATATGCAAACAAAACAAATAGCGCATTTCCCAAAAAATATGCGAAATATATCCATTCTATTTTAGAGAAATTTCCTTCTTGCATCATCGCTATACCGAGATATAAGAAAGAAAAAGATAAAAAGATAACGGCGGCAGATTTATAAATTTGTCCCCGTTTGTTGAGGTTTACAAAGCTAAAAATAGCGGCAAAACCACCGACAAATTGCAACAAAATAAATTCAAAGCTGTTTGGCGCAAAGAATCCGATAGTAAAAATAGTCAAAATATGCACAAATAATGCTAATCTTGAGTCAAAAAAGACTTTAATAATAACCGGCGAGAGTGCAAACGGAATTAAATATATATTAATCAAGTCATAATCAATAACAAGACTTGCGATGACAATAAATCCTACAATCAACAACAAAATAAGTAATACGTGCGAGGTCTTTTTTAAGATTTGTTTTCGCAAAGAAATCATAAAAACAAATAGCGCGATGAAGAAGCTAAGAATTACCACTATTTGCCCAAGCAGAACAATAGTTCTATTAGAAGTTAATCCGACAGATTGTTCATATTCTTTTTTTAAAGACATGAGGACTCTAAATTTTTGGTCATCTACGACTTCTCCTTTGAAAATAATTCGTTCTCCTGCTTGCACAAAACCTTGTGTGAGGGATATATTTTTGACTTCATTTATTTTAACTTTCTTAGTTAATTCTTCGTCATAGACAAGATTCGCTTCTATGAATATATTAAAATTTAGTCCATGTATAAAATTGAGCAAAGTGACATCTTCTAATTTTTTATATTTATCATTTATTTTGAAATTGATATATTCATAAGCTGATTTTAAAGTAAAAAATTCTCCATATTCATAAAGTTGTGCTATATCTTTTTTAGAGACCATAATTGCAAAGTCTTTATTTTTAGAGTAATCTAATATTTCGCCGGCGTCTATTATTCCTTTAGAATAAACAAATTTGAAATTATCTTCCAATATTTTATAAGCGTCTTGGTATTCGTTGTTTTTTATGGGTTTGTTATTTTTTTTGTATTCGGGATTTTCCTGTCTGTTAATGGAGTCTTGTTTAATAGTTTTTTCAATTTCGGTGCTAAATTTGTCGGACAGTTTATATAAAGCGTTCTTTTCCAGGTCATTAAAATATTTAAAATACGGTTTAAGAAATCTGTTTAAGCTGTCTCGTTCTTCGGCATATTCTTTATCTAATTTGTAAATAGGAAAGTCAAAAGGTGCGATTAAATTGTCGTGCTGCCAGGGGCTTCCTTTTTGAAATTCGTATCTAAACTTTCGCGTGCCGGGGAAGAAGAATATAATAATAGTAATACTTGCGGTCAAGAAGAGTAAATTAAGCAAGTTATTAGCATTTTTTCTAATAAATATAATAAATTTTCTCATGAGTTGAAATTTAAAAATTAAATAATTTTTTAGTATATTCGTCTAATTTCCATATAGTTCCATATCTATTTAGTTGGTCAGTGTGTTCGCAAATTTCTTTTCCATCTACGAGCCATAATTTCGTTTTTAGTTGCATATTATTTTGATATACGGACAAAATATAGTTAGCTTTAGGTGAAAATATAGCATGTTTAACAGCTCCCTCATGTGTGAAGACCATTATTTGATGTCCATTTAAGTCCCATAGTCGTGCTGTTTTGTCGTCACTTGTGGTAAGAATAAATTTTCCATTTGGCGAAAATTCGGCAGAGTTGACTTTATTTTCATATCCTTGCAATATCAGTATTTGTTCGCCGGTGATTTTCCAAAGTCTTGCAGTAGCATCATTACCTGTTGTGATGATAAATTTTCCGTATGGAGAGAATGATGCGGAGCTGACAATATTTTGGTGTCCGTAAAAAGTATGGAGTAGTTCACCTTTTAAGTTCCATAGTTTTGCGGAGGAGTCGTTGCTTGCGGTGATGATAAGTTCAGCATTTTTGGAGAAGTTTGCGGTATTAATTTTTTGGGAGTGTCCGATTAGTGTAGCGATGATTTTAGCGTCTTTGTCCCATATAATTGCGGTTTTGTCGTCTGAGCTTGTCAGATACATTGTATTATCGGCGGAGAATACAGCAGAGTTGATGGCGTCTTTGTGTCCTTTTAACATTTTTACTATCTTTCCTTTGAAATCCCAGATGAGAGCCGTTCCATCTGAAGATGCAGTTAAAATTTCTTTATAATCATTAGAAATATAAGCAGTTTTGATGATGTCCGAGTGTTTAAAACCGAGTATGCTGTCTCCTAATAGGTCGCAAATGGTGACTTTATTTTTATTTATGGTAACAATATTTATTCCGGTGGTGCTAAAGCTGGCAAAATCGGCGGTTTCATATTTTTTGTGGAGGGCATCGTTTTGGTGTAATCCCCATTCTCTAATAGTTCGGTCAAAAGATATTGTTATAATTTTTTTTTCTTTTTCTATATATTTAATAGTAAAAACGGAGGATTTGTGTCCGAGCAGTTTATAGATAATATTTCCGTACTGGTCCCATACAAATACCGAGTTATCTCTGCTTGCCGAGAATATTTTGGTATTATCTTCGCTGATGTCGGCAAAATTTATCCAATCAGTGTGTCCGCGAAAGACTTGTTTTTGGTTTCCGTTTAAATCAAAAATTCGGACGGTATTATTTTTATTAGCGAATCCGTTGCTTATCAGGATAATATTTTTGTCATCTTTAGTAAACTTAGCGAAAGAAATCATGGAGTTGTATAAAAGTTTTTCTTCTTCCACATAACAGGTAGCAATTAATTTTCCTTTGATGTCCCATATTTTAGCGGAGTTGTCTTCGGAGGCAGTTACTATCATCGTGTTGTCATGCGAAAATTCTGCGGTTCTGACAAACAAAGAATGTCCAGAAAGTTCGGTAATTAGTTCGCCGCTGCTGTTCCATAGTTTAGCTTTGTTGTCGTTACCGGCAGTTACTATCATTTGTCCATCTGACGAGAAATTTGCGGCGTTGAGTATAGTTTTATGATTATCCAATATTTTGATTCGGTTTCCATCTCTGTCCCACACTCTTGCGATGCTGTCCCAGCATGTAGTCAATATGTATTCGTCGTTTTTAGAAAAGATGGCAGAAGATATTTTATCATTGTGTTGCAGTTCAATGATAGTATTTCCGTTAATGTCGGTTAAAATGACTTTATATTTTTGTTTGAGGTCATCGTTAGAGATGAACAAGACAAATTTAGCATCATTAGAAATAGTTGCGGCTTCTACATACGAGTCTGTTTTTCCTATAATATTGTAAAAAATATTTGTCTTATAAAAAGATGTAATTAAAGCACTATATGCGATGGTATTATCTTTGTCCATATTAAAAGCTTCTTGTGCGAGTCGGAAGCTTAGAGTCGGGTCTTTTTCTAATTCTTGAAAAGCAAAAGAGGCAAGCAAATTAGCGCGCGCATTTTTAGCATTATGCTCGGCAGCATTTTTCTGAACAATTGCATATATTGCCAAAAAAGTACTTATCAAAAAAGCGGCAATAAAAATAAAAAAGACGTGCCGAGCGTTTCTTGTCTTTATTTTTTTCGTCTGCAATAAATTCGTCTGATTTTGTGAGACTGTTTGTTGCAATTTATTATATATCAACTTATTTTCTATATTTTTATGCTTAGCCGTTAAAATAGCATCTATAAAAATATTATTACTAAGTTCGTAAAATCTTTCTTGGTTGAAATTTTCTTTTATTGTAAGTAATTTTTTGGTAGTTAGGAAGTTAAGAATATCATCATTTATTTTATATCTTTTTGTTGCTACGCCTTGATATATTTGTAGTCCAATGTTTTCTTCTTCTAAAATAAGGTCGGTTTCAATAAAATTGCGGGTCAGTTCTTGCTGTTGTAAATCGGTGATTGTAGCGATAATATTATCATAATAATTTGTAAATAAGTTATTTATATCAACTATATCATCTTTCGTTACCATTGATAGATTCTTTTGGTGCGCTATTTTTTCTATGTTTTCACAAACAATTTGCAACAATAGCGGCGATATTTTTTGTTGATTTTTCTGACTTAAAATATCTACAATTTCAGATATCAGATTTTTATCATATTGAAATTTAGAAGAGATGAAATTATTTTGAGAGACATATTTAGCTTCGTAATTAGCTGTTTTACAGATTATTTGCTCGGCGATATTGTTATCCAAATATTCTATTTCATATCTATTATCAAAAATATTGTAAATAGGGAGTTCCATTTGTTTAATAAAGTCAATTTTGTCGGAGGTCAAGACAAAAACAATTTTGATATTCAAAGGTTTGTATAACAATTTGAATCCCTCGTCAGTGAGTATTTCAAAATCATTAGAGATTTTTTCTTGTATGGTTTCGCTATATTTTTCCGGAATTTGTGAATAAAGTACGTTATTTAATTGATTACAAAAATCGGCAGTCTGTGTTTTAGGAAAAGTAGTAATGTTCTCAAAATTATCAAAGAAAAATACGATTTCATCTATATTTTTAGATTGTAATTTTTTTAGTTTTATCCACAAAGAATTATCATCGGGCAGAATTTTGTCGAGGTAGCTATTTTTGAGGTCATGTTTTTCTATTTCGGAAATAATATTTTGTATTAAATTATCATTCTGATTGCCGGCAATATTTTGAATGTCAATATTATATATGGCAGTTTTAGTATTGTTTTTCAACAAAGGTATAATTCCGGCGTTAATTAGCGAAGTTTTACCGGCGTCTGCTTGTGAGTGCAAGAGCAATATTTTTTCAGTTTCGAGATTTTTTATTACATATTTAACTTCTGTTTCTCGTCCCCAAAAAATATTTTTATCTTCCTCAAAGAAGGCATCAGTTCCTTTATATCTAAATTTTTGTAACATGCTCACAATCTTTTTATCAGTTATTTATTCTTCTCGTTTCCAGATAAAAATTTCTTCACGAGTGCGAGGTCTATATGCTTCGTACCAGAAGAATCCATCTAAAAACAACTCTTTAACACTTAACGTAAATGGCGGGTGCATTTTTCCTTTAGGTGAGGAGTAAAACCATATTTTATCTATTTTGCTTTCTTTCAAAAATATAGTCATTGAGTCGCTGGTGATTTTATTAATGCCCATCAAATAGTCTTGGTCTTTAATAAAATATATGGTGTGCGTATTACCTATTATTTTGACTTTAAAAAGTTCACCGTTCTGTACGTATCCGTACATGTCCTCTCCTTTTATCTGGTCAAAATTAATGCTGTCAGCTTTTGAACAGATGAATGCCGAGTCTTCCAAAAAAATTGTTTCTACTTGATTATCAACTATATCTATTTTGATAAAATTAGACGTTAATTGATTTTCATTACTCCACAAAACAGGATGTTGATACATTTCTATTGTTGAATCTTTCATGGTGTAAACTGCCGAGTCGCATTTAGCTTGAATATCCGTTTTAAATAGTTTGACGTGATTGTATGCACGTATGAGACGGTACGGCGTTTTAAGGGAGTCAATGGTCAGCGTATCTACCCTTGCGCGCAACGTATCTGCATGTATAAAAAGCGAGTCGGCATCGGTAATTTGTATAAAATAAGCTTTATCAGTCATCATAGATTGCTCGGTTTTCTCATAAAATTCGCCATGGTTTCCAAAAAGCAAGACATTTTGAACGGTGTCGCGGATGACTACATTATTATAAGCTTTGCCTAAGCCGTTTTTGCGGTCGTAAAACAGACTGTCTCCTTTAATGTTATGTTCGTCAGCCGTAAAATAAGCGTTCTCATTAAATTGAGAGACATCGTTTTGATGGTCGTACCAGCCGTTTTCACAATAAATAAAATTGCTATCACTAACAATTTCGGTTGAGCCAAAGAAGTTAGATACTTTAGTTTTTAAATTATGTTTCAATGTGTCGGCGCTGATGGTGTAGTCGGGATTTGTAATTTTTACTTTATTTTTAAAAAAAAGTTCGTCATCTTTAGAATAATAATAACCGAACTCACTAACCAGGGTATCTTTTCCATTGATAGTTTTACCTCCGTAGGAATAATATCCGATGTCATTAATCAAATCAAAATCTAAGTAATTGGTATATAGAGTCATACTATCTTTTATGACTACAACTTTGTCTCTTACTTTTGCGAGTTTATTTTGTCCATCGTAAAAAAGCGTATCTCCAAAAAGTTCGAGAGTGTCAGTAGTAGATGGCTTTAAGATATGAATATTATTGAACGCAGTGAATTGATTGAGCTTCGTATTAAAATGCGCGCTGTCGCAAAACATTGTCGCCGAGTCATGATAAAATTCTACTTCTCCTACCAAAATTTTCAAGTCGGGTCCCGTTGCTGGGGTGACATTCAAGGTATTAGAATGTATAATTTCTATCTTCTTGTTCTTCGTAGTATCTGTTACTTCTTGCGAAAAGCACATTATGGGCATCAGGAGTAACAACAGAATAAATTTTTTCATATCTTATAAATTAAACTTCTCAAATCCGGAAGAGATGGCATTCACCAATTCGTTCTCGTGCCATGGCTTGCTGATGAGCTTATGCAAATTAGCTTGATTTACAGCACGTTCTATGGCTTCTCTATCTGCTTGACCGGTTAATAATATTTTCACTATTTCGGGATATTTATCATGTATTTTGATTAAGAACTCGTCTCCTTTCATTCCCGGCATCAGCTGGTCAGAGACGATAACAAGAATACTTACGCCATCTTGCATGAGTTCATCTATTATTTCTATACCTTCTTCGGCACTATTGGCAAACTCATAAACATATTTATTTCCGAAATTTGATTTCAACTGCGATTTGATACTCGTTAAAATTATCTGACAGTCGTCTATACAAACAATTGCTCTGTTATTCATTATTTAGTTTTTAATTGTTAATTGTTAGATAAATTTCTAATTCGTTGTAATAAAGTAGGATGCGAGTAATAAATAAAAATATAAATCGGGTGCGGCAATAAATTACTTAGATTTTTAACAGACAGTTTCTTTAAAGAGGCAATAATATGTTGTTTATTAAAATTTTTAGCTGCATAGGTGTCGGCTTGATATTCATTATGTCGTGACCATAAGTTTTCAAATATACTAATAATTAGCGAAAATGGAGTATAAATTATGGCAAAAGCTATCAAATTGACATGAAAAGTATGCTCTGCAACACCGAGTGCCATTGACAGTTCTTTACTTTGTACAAAAATAGAGAATATGTACAAAACAATACCTGTTTGCAAGACAGATGCGATGAGACCTTGCAATGTATGTTTGTGTTTATAATGTCCTATTTCGTGTGCCAATACTGCAACTATCTCGTTTGTAGTAAGCGAGTTTATCAGCGTGTCGTATAAAACGATTCTTTTTTTCTTTCCGAGTCCGGTAAAATAGGCATTTGCTTTGGTGCTTCGTTTTGAACCGTCTATTTGATAAATATTGTCTAATTTATAATCTACTTTCTGACAAAATTCTTCTATTGCAGTTCTCAATTCACCTTCTGGCAGAGGAGTTTGTTTATTGAAAAGTGGCACAATCAAATTAGAATAAAAAAGCATCATAAAAACGGAGAAAGCGGTAACAAGTCCCCACGCATAGAGCCAAAACATTGTTGCTGTGAGAGTATAAAACCAGAGTATGAGGTACAAAATAAGTCCTCCTACAATTGTGAGCAATATAAGAGATATTATTTTATCTTTGAGATACAAAAAAGGTGTCGTGGTGTTGAAGCCGAATTTTTGTTCTATCACAAAAGTATCATATATCTCAAACGGCAAATTAAGTAATGTAGATGCGATGACAAGAATGCCTATAAAACAGATGGATATAATTGCTTGATTTTCAAAGGTATTTTTCAAGAGAGTGTCTAATTTTGCAAATCCTTCAAAGTACAGCATCAGCATCATGGCAATTATTCCGTAAGTAGAAAACCAGAAGCTAAATTTCGCATTAGCTTTTTGATAATTATTAGATTTAACAAGTTCGGTTTGCGAATAGACATCTTGCAATTCTGTTGGTAAAGTATCAGTCTTTCTTTTAGCGTTGAGATATTTCATCGCTAACTCCAAAAAATAGTTTGCCAACAGAATAACAATAATAGAATAAAAAATGATGTTGTGCATACGTTATATTATTTTATTCCTAAGGAGGTCTTTATATCTGCCGAGATGTCATCGCATTTTTCAGGGTTGATATACAAAATGGTATTAATATCAAAGACACAAACATATCCTCGTTCTTTTGCAATGGTAGCGACTGCAGCGTCTATCTTTTCATAAATAGGTTTGTAGAGTTCCATCTGCATTTCTTGAATAGTTTGTTGCGCGGTAGTTTGAAACGACGTCATTCTTTCTTGCAGCTGCATTATCTCGGCTTCTTTAACTTGTTTGATAGCTTTTGACCATTTTCCTGTTGCGCCTTCTTCAAGTTCGGTATTTTCCATGTATGTCTTGTACAAATTGTTGTATTCTACCTGCATTTCTTCTAATTGTGTCTCCATCCCTTTAACTTCTCCTTCAAATTTGGCTTCGGCGAGTTGAGTTTCTGGCATCAGTTTGACTATAGCTTCGGAGTCTAAATAAGCAAATTTTTGCGAAAAGACATTTGCTAACGGAAAAAAACAAAAAACTAATATGAAAAAACTTATTCTTCTCATGTATATAATGTTTAAAATATTTATAAAATCTTAGTAACCTAATTTTTTCAAGACGGCATCGCTTTCGTCTTTTGCCGAGTTAGAGTATAGAATTTCGCCAGTTTTTACGTCGAAGACATAGTCAAATCCACCGGCTTTAGCCACTTCTTGAAGGGCATTGTAGATATTATCTTGTATTGGTTTAACTAATTCTTGGCGTTTTTGATAGAGCTCACCTTCGGAGCCGAAATATTTTTGCTGTAATTTCTTTGCTTCCGCTTCTTTATCTATTATCTGGTCTTGTTTTTTAATCTTCATCTCTTCGGTAAGCAAAACTTCTTCCTTCTGGTACACACGATACAACGAGTCCACTTCTTTATATGCGGCTTCTATTTTTGCTTGCCATTCTTGAGAGAGTGTCTCTATTTCTTTTTGTGCTTGTGCATAGGCAGGTACCTTACTCAAAATATATTTGGAGTCAACATGACATATTTTTTGTGCCGATAAATTTGACACAAACAACGTAACGAATAATACAAAAATTATCTTTTTCATAATGAATATGTTTATAAATTAATATTTGATAAAATAAACTAATCTTTAAAACTGTTGTCCAAACACGAAATGAACTTGTGAACCGTTGGCGCTTGGATTGTTCGGTATCACGTCAAATCCCCAGCCCCAGTCTACGCCTATCATACCCAGCATAGGCAGGAACACTCTCGCTCCCACTCCGGCAGAGCGGTATATATCAAACGGATTGAACTGATTGATATGGTACCAACAATTTCCGGCTTCCAAGAAACCGAGTCCATAAATAGTTGCCGACTCGCCCAGAACTATAGGATATCGCAACTCTAAAGTGTATTTACTGTAAACGTGTCCTACGGGGTCAGGTGTTAAAGAAGAATTTTTGTATCCTCGTAAGCCAACCATATCTTTACCAAAAGTGTAATATCCCATACCGTCACCACCTACGTCATAGCCCTCAAAAGGCGAGAAGCCAAGGTCTTTATTGTAATAACCAATAAAACCATATTGGAACTTCGTATGTAAAATAAGTTTGCCCACCACAGGATTGAACCATGCAGTAGAAAAAGATATTTTATACGACTCTACTAATTTTAAACTTCGCATCGTTTCTGTCCCTATCAATTTTGACAAGAACGGTAAAGTGGACTGAACGGCAAACGAAAATGATGACCCCGAGCGCGAGAACAATGGATTATCTATTGAACTTCGGCTGAGATTTATATTGAACGGAATAATATTGTAGTCGCCAACCTCGGCTCCTGCGATATATCCTGTTTGTTCGTTAATGATATATTTTTGAAAGCTCAACTCGGTATATAAAGAGAAATAGTCATCAGGCCATTTCAAACGTCTACCTATACCGGAGGAGGCACCCCAGACTTTCATTGCTCCCATCGCCATAGAATTGTGATATAATGAAATAGATAAAGAATTAGGTTTCTTGCCGCCGAACCAAGGTTCTGTAAATGAGATACTATACAGCTGATAATAAACCCCGCTTGCTTGAACCGACACACTTAATTTTTGTCCATCACCGGTAGGCAATGGCTGCCATGCTTTTTTAGAGAAGAAGTTTCGTGTGGAAAAGTTATTAAACGAGACTCCAACTTTACCCACAAACATACGATTTCCCCATCCGCCGGATAGTTCAAACATATCATTGGAACGTTCCACAAGAGTATATTCTATATCTACTGTTCCATTAACTTGATTTGGTGAAGGCGTAGGTGTTATCTGCTCTGGGTCAAAGCTGCCTAATTGCGCCAATTCTCGTATAGAACGAATAATATCGGTCTTACTAAACAATTCTCCTGGTACGGAACGGAGCTCGCGAATAGGAACTCGGTCATTAGTTCGGGTATTTCCTGAGATAGTAACTCTATCAATTTCTGCTTGTGGTCCTTCAAATATCATTATTTCTATGTCCACCGAGTCATTGTCAATTTTCAATTCTCGTGGAATGGCTTGAAAAAACAAGTAGCCGTCGTCAAGATACAAATTACCTACGGCATCTTGTTCTATTGTCAGACGATTATCTAATCGGGCATTGTCGTAATAATCAGCACTTTTGATGTCTAATATCTTGCTGAGCTGTTCGGAGGTATATTTAGTGTTCCCTATCCAGGTTATATTTCTAAAATAGTATTGACGTCCTTCATTGATTTTAAGATAAATATTTAAAGTTTTCTCGTCGTATTCATAAATAGAGTCTACAGTGATAATAGCGTCTCGGTATCCTTTTTTATTATATTTTGCGATGAGAGTCTTTTTATCTTCTTCGTATTTGTCTTCTATGTATTTACTTGGTTTGTAAAAACGATACTTAGCAATTTGTTTAGTATTTTTTAGAAACCTTCGCACTTTATTTATAGGAAAAATGGTATTTCCTTCTATAATAATTTCATTTATTTTAGTCTTTTCCTTCTTATTTACAAAAATATCTAATGACACAACATTTTGTAAGGTGGTGTCATCTTTTTGAACTATCTCTACCTTAGTTTTGAAGAAACCTTTTTCGGCATAGTGGTCTTTAATAACGTTAATAGTATTAGTTAAGTTATTTTCAGTTACTTGTCCTCCCGGACTGATAGGAACTTTCTCTATTAGTTCTTCTTTATCAGCTTTTTTTATCCCGTAAAATTCTATTTTATAGAGACGTGGTCGTTCTTGCAAATAGATATTTAGAAATATTTTGCCGTCTTCTATTTTTGTCACCGATATTTTCACATCAGAAAATAATCCTTGTCGCCACAAACTTTGTACAGCAGCAGTAATATCATCTCCTGGTATGCCAATTGTAGTGCCGACTTGTAGTCCAGCAATGAGTAAGAGTGCATCTTCACTTAGATATTTTACGCCGGTTATATCTATTCCACCGAGTTCATATTCTTTTGGGACCGAATAGTCCACCACGAATTGCGAAAAGCTTTTAAAAGAAACAGTTATTAATAAAAAGATAAACAATAGTTTTTGCATAATTTTAACATAAAAAATATTATAATGATAGTACAAAAGTAAAAACTATTTTTTATTTTCCTAATTTTATTTGGTCAGAAGTTTTGCCAAAACGGCGTTCTCGCTGTTGATACTCGTAAATGGCTTGCAAAAAGTTCTCTTTTTTGAAATCAGGCCAAAGTACCTTAGTGAAGTAAAGCTCTGAATATGAGAGCTGCCAGAGCAAGAAATTGCTTATTCTCTCCTCGCCGCTTGTGCGAATGAGCAGCTCAGGGTCGGGAAAGTTAAATGTTGTTAAATATTGAGTGAACAGATTTTCATCAATATTTTGAACATCAATCTTGTCGTTTTTATAATCTATAGCGATATTTTTTACGGCTCTCAGTATTTCCCAACGGGAGCTGTAGCTGAGTGCGATAATCAGATTCAAGCCGGTAGAATTTTCGCTTGCTTTTATGGCGCGGCTAATTTCATTTTGGACTTTCGGCGGCAACGAGTTGATGTCACCTATAACAGAGAGCTTTATATTTTGTTCTAACAGCTTATTTAATTGGTCGTTAATTGATTTCACTAACAACGACATTAGTGCGTCTACCTCTGCCTTAGGACGTTTCCAGTTTTCTGTGGAGAATGCGTAAAGAGTCAGATACTTTATTTTTAACATAGAAGCGGTCTCCACCACTTCTTGCACCGAGTAAGCCCCCTGACGATGACCAAAAACACGTTTTCTCCCATGTTGCTTAGCCCAACGTCCGTTGCCGTCCATGATGACGGCAACGTGTTGAGGTATGTATGACAAATCAATTTTTTCTAAATAACTCATATAAGTAAGACATTTTAAATTTAAAACAGCGCACTATCTGTAAGCCGGACACGAAGGATATGCTTTAAATATTTGATACGTAAGAATCAAGCAGGTAAACGAGTACCAGTCATTATTAGGATTGTATGACATCTGTTTATTTGCCAACACAGAGCGCGAAGCATAAACATAATCATCTTTTAGCAGGTCAATCTCATCGGAGAAGGTTTTTCTTATACTCCATTCCATTCCAAAAGTGACCTTACTATTTACTGCATACTTAAAACCAAAAGCAAGCGGAATACCGAGATTAAAAGATTTTCTAGAATCCGGAATTATCAAATAAGCTATTCCCGTATATAAATAAGTACTAAAAAATTTAGAATATTTATCTGTTCGGTCAAACGGCAAAAAATTAAATTCTATACCTGCGGATAAATCAGTTACCGGGGTGCGAAAGCTGTAACCTCTTAGTTGTTGATAAGGATTTTTAGATTTCTCATCCGAGCCACGCAACTTGGTATGTGTACCGTCAACTCTAAAAGCCACTCTCTCATTTATATTATGACGGAAAATCAGTCCATAGGCAAGACTCGGCATAAAAAACGCCTTAGATTGATTAACCTCACCTATATAAAATGCTGACCCTGCGAACACTCCAAATTCAGCATTTTGCGATTTTGCTGTAACAAAGACAAGCAATGCAAAGAAAGACAAAAATATTTTTTTCATTATCATTATTTTTTTTGGAATTAATTTTTTTATATTTAACTATTTTTGTGCTGTTTTTATTGTGCCAAAAAAGCTTATTCTTTTCTTGTATCCTCTTAAAATTTACAGCATAAGTAAATTATAAATTATAAATTAAGAATTATAATTTGGTTTTTACTTGAATATCAAGTAGTTGTAAATTATAAATTCCGATTTATGCTGTCAGGTGCATTTTATATTTTATATTCTTTATTCTTTATATAATTTTCAATATTTGTTAAAAATTTCTGAAAATTTTAGATTATCCCCGCTAAAAGCGACATGAATTTCTTCTATTGCATTACGAACAGTAGACTCTATCAAGTTATATAACATCAAAAAACCATTAGCCTTTAATATTTTTGCAAGTTCTTCATTTGTTTCATTATTCTCAACAGATGCTAACATAAAATCGAAATAAATTTTTATTTCAGAAACACGTTTGTAATAATCATTCCAAACTTCAACCATTTCCTAATAATTTGATAGCGTAAAATAATGGTGACTAAACACGCTATTTATTTTATTTT
>DYQJ01000311.1 GCA_020719345.1 Draconibacterium orientale
GTGAACGTACAAGTAATGAACTAATTAATGAATTAGATAAGATAAAAGAAATAATATTAGAATGTAAAATAACCGATAAAAATTTTCTGATAAATAAAGCCGAATATTTATGTCGATTGTTTCAACGCACCTCTTCTCAGGTGGAAGGACGTAACGGATATTTATCGATGATGAATCATACGCAACGAGGATTCGACAAACAACGTCTCAATGTATTAACAGTGATACATAATTTTGATATTCGTTCTTACGATAATCTTACACCTGCCGAACGTCTATTTGGAATAGAAAAAAATGATATTTCTATTTTTGATTTTTTGATGGAAAATATCTCGGAACTACCATACCCAAGAAATCGTAATAAGATATATATTGATTATTAGTGTGTCCAATGTTACGTGGGTAGCCTAAACAAAGTTAATATTCTTAGCAAATGAAAAATCTTTTTTATCTTTTTTTTATTTTTCTCTTCGTTTATAAACCTCTAAACGGCTATGCACAAGAAGAAGGAGACGGTAAACGATTTTATTTTAAAGACGACAACCGAAAAGAAATGACCATAAGTTTTAGATTTATAAATAACTTGATTATCATTCCGTTATCTATAAACAACTCGGATTCTTTATACTTTATACTTGATACCGGTTTGCGTTTTACTGTACTAACTAATTTGCCTACCGACAAGAATGTTATTTTCAATAAAGTAAAAGAGACTTTAATCTCCGGACTCGGCGAAGAAGACGACTCCAAAGCATGGATAACTTACAATAATAAAGTAGAAATAAACAACATCACCAGCGAAAATGTTACTATTTATGTATTAGAGCATGATAGATTCAATTTGTCCTCACAAATGGGAACAGAAATAAACGGTATCATCGGAAATGATATATTTGAAAATTTTATTATAAAAATAGATTATTTAAGACAAAAAATAACTTTTGCTGACCCTGACAAATTTAATTACTCTAAAAAATATGATAAATGGGTGGAATATTCTATTACGTTATACAATAAAAAACCTTATATAGAATTGCCGGTTGTTCTCCAAAATGATTCGTTAATCACCGCTAAACTATTATTAGACAACGGCTCCAGCGATGCTCTCTGGCTCTTTCCTTATACTAATCCGAATATACAATATCCCACGGAAAGCGAGAGTTTTTATCTCGGACAAGGACTAAACGGAAATATATATGGTAAACAAGGACATATAAAAGGACTTGATATTGGCAATCGTACGCTAAAAGATGTTACCGCTTCATTTCCTGATAGCTTGTCTGTTAGATATGCTATTATGAACGACGTACCAGGTAGAAACGGAAGTATCGGAACGGAAGTCCTCAGACGTTTTCATCTCATCATTGATTATCCGAACTTGAAAGTACTTATGAAACCGAATGCCAATTTTGATGACAAATTCTATTTTAACCTCAGCGGTTTAGAAGTTATTACCCCTTATCTTGGACTCCCTATTTATGAAATTTCGCAAGTCAGAAAGAACTCGCCAAGCGACATAGCAAAGGTGCAAATAGGTGACCAAATCATGGAGATTAATAATACCGAAGTCATAGAATATACTTTAAATGACATCATTGCCATCTTGAAAAACAGCAGCTGCAAAAAACTCAAACTTAAATTGAATCGCAACGGCGAAATTATTACCGTTAATATAATGCTTTATTAAAAATAAATAATATAATATATTGAATATCAATATTTTTTCTCGCAGAGTTTCGCAAAGTTAAAAAATGCAAATTTTCGCAAAGATTTGATAATCAATAAAGTTCATTATGTGAATTTGCGAAAAATATTGAATATCAATATTTTTTCTCGCAGAGTTTCGCAAAGTTAAAAAATGCAAATTTTCGCAAAGATTTGATAATCAATAAAGTTCATTATGTGAATTTGCGAAAAAGTTACAAAAATAAATTGTCTTACTAAAAAAATAAATTGTTATGTTAAAGTATTTTTATCAGTGTGTAGATTGTGGACAAATAATTGAAAGTCCGCATGTTGTATATTTGTGTGACAAATGTAGTCAAAAAAATAATTCGGCACTTCCCCCGCGCGGAGTATTAAAAACGTTATATCATTATAATCAAATAAAGCCGAATTTTGATTATTTGTTACAAACTAACTTTATTGACCTCTTACCTATAAAAGATTATAACAACATGCCACCGCTTCGGGTAGGCAAAACACCGCTATATAAGTTCAGTTCAATTGATAATGAAGACCTGAACTTTGAATTATATTTCAAAGATGACTCGGCAAATCCTACCTTCTCGTTCAAAGACCGCGCATCCGCACTTGTCTCTGCTTTTGCAAAAGAAAACAAGATAGACACTATTATTGCAGCTTCAACAGGCAATGCCGGAAGCTCACTTGCAGGAATTTGTGCCTCGCAAAGACAAAAAGCCATAATATACGTGCCTGCCGCCGCACCGAAAGCTAAATTAACACAGATAGTTATGTACGGCGCCAAGATAATTACCATAGACGGAACTTATGACCGAGCATACGACCTCTCCATAGAAGCTACACAAAAACATAATTATTACAACAGAAATACGGCTTTCAATCCGCTAACAATAGAGGGGAAAAAAACTGTCAGCTACGAGATATTCAACGACTTGAGAACTAATATAGACCGAGTTTTTGTGCCAACAGGAGACGGCGTAATTATATCCGGAGTATTCAAAGGTTTTGAAGACCTATTGAAACTCGGTATTATAGAAAAGATGCCTACTATAATAGCGGTGCAAGCTGAAGGTAGTAAAAATTTGTCGGCTAATATGTATAATGAAGAATTTAAAATCTTTCCAAGTCAGACTATTGCAGACTCCATCTCGGTGGACATACCGCGAAATTTCTACATGACAAAAAAATTCATCACTCAATATGAGGGAGAACACATTACCGTAACTGACACAGAAATTCTTGATGCCTCTAAAATATTAAGTAGAAATACCGGTATATTTACCGAACCTGCCGCCGCCGCCGCTTTTGCCGGATTTATAAAATATAAAGAAGCGAAAAAATTAGAAGAAAATTCTAAAAATGTCGTTCTTTTAACCGGGAGCGGTTTGAAAGATTTGAATGCGGTACAAAAACTAATCAATTTGCCCGAACCTATAAAATAGTCCATAAAATATATATCTACATTTTTGAAAAAAAAAGGTTCTTAAATAATATTTGTGATTTTCACGCAAAGTTGGGCATGTTTCATTTATTAGGTTACACTTCTTTGCGAAACTTTGAAAGTTTTTCGCAGAGTTTCGCAAAGAAAAAAGTGTAACCTACTTTTAAGCGGTTATGAAAGATGCCAACTCATCATTGAAATCGGCAACATTAGTCACCGGAACAGTAAATAATTTTATT
>DYQJ01000073.1 GCA_020719345.1 Draconibacterium orientale
TTTATAATACTTTTATTTTTATCTATTTATGCAATTTTATGAATAAATTAGGTTAGCAAGCGATATGAATATTTTTTAATTAAAAAAATATTAAAATTATTCAAATAACTAAATTATTTTTATACTTTTGCAGTACTTTTTTTATAAAGAAATTAAAATTTATTATATACATTATGAAAAAAAATGTTTTTAGCTTGTTGGCTATTTTTGTTTTTATCTGTTTTGTCGCTTGTCAGAGTAACTCGGACAATAAAAAAGATGCACAAACAGGAGAATTGTCGGGAACTATAAGTATCTCAGGTGCTTTTGCGTTGTACCCGATGACCGTTAAGTGGGCTGAGGAGTTTAAAAAAATAAATCCTAAGGTAAATATTGACATCTCTGCAGGTGGTGCAGGAAAAGGTATGACAGACGCACTTGCCGGAATGGTAGACCTTGCAATGTTCTCACGAGAAGTAACAAAAGAAGAAATAGAGAAAGGTGCTTGGTACATTGCTGTAGCCAAAGATGCCGTTTTACCTACTATCAATTCTCAAAGTCCTGTTTTTGACCTGATTAAAAAACATGGACTCACTCGTCAACAATTTATCGACATTTTTATTACCGGAAAAATAACTGATTGGCAGCAAGTATTTAAAGAAGCTACAAAGACAAAAATAAACATTTATACTCGTTCAGATGCTTGCGGAGCCGCTGCAATGTGGGCGCAATATCTTGGTAAAGAACAAGAAGATTTATTAGGTACCGGCGTCTTCGGAGACCCAGGAATAGCTGATGCCGTAAAAAATGATAAAAACGGAATGGGATTTAACAATGTAATATATGTTTATGATATAAATACTCGTAAAAAATACGACAATTTAGAAGTCATCCCGATAGACATCAACGACAACGGAACAATAGATGCCGATGAAAATTTCTATCTTACATTAGATGATGTAATGCAAAATATTAAATCCAACAAATATCCGTCTCCACCGGCACGTGACCTGTATTTTATTCATAAAGGCGAAGTAACCGACCCATTGGTAAAAGATTTTATTAAATGGATCCTAACCGAAGGACAAAAGTATGTACAAGAGGCAGGTTACGTAGAGTTACCTGACGAACAAATTAAAACGGAGATTTCCAAATTACCACAATAATTTTAAACTATGTCCAAAAAAGCACAACTATATAGAACGTTTAAAGATAAGATTAATTCTTACTGGATGCTTATCTGGTTAATTCTGGTCGTACTGACTCCTTTTTTGATTGGATTTGGACTATTTTACAAGTCTTCACTCATCTTTGAAGAACACTCACTTACTAATCTTTTATTTTCTACACAGTGGAAGCCATTAGCAGGTAAATTCGGATTCTATCCTTTTATAGTAAGTTCTTTATTGATAACTATTTTAGCCGTATTAATATCAGGTCCTATTTGTTTGCTTGCCGCTATTAATCTGACACAGTACGCAAAATCTTTTATCCTTAAAATTATGCAACCGGTCATAGATATTCTTGCCGGCATTCCATCGGTTATATACGGAGTATGGGGAATAATTTTTGTCGTGCCGTTCATATCAGAGGACATAGCACCACTCTTTGGAATAGAAACCTCTGGATATAATATATTCTCGGCAGCAATAGTTTTATCTATAATGATAATTCCCTTTATATTAAATATATTGATAGACGTATTTAAAGCTATACCTGAAGCATTAACCGAAGCTGCGCTCTCACTTGGCGCTACTCATTGGCAGACAATAAAAAAAGTTCTGCTAAAAAAAGCTTTCCCCGGTATCATCTCGGCATTTAGTCTGGGAATATCGCGTGCTTTTGGTGAAACGATAGCCGTTCTGATGGTCGCCGGAAATATAACAAAAGTTCCTACAAATATCTTTGATGCCGGATATCCGTTACCGGCACTCATCGCAAATAATTATGGCGAGATGCTCTCTGTTCCACTATATGACTCAGCACTTATGCTGGCTGCACTTTTATTATTTATTATTGTGTTGATTTTTAATCTATTCTCTCGCATCACTATAGCGAGATTTGAAAAAAATATGTAATAAATTTTCTACAATGAAAAAAATAAGAAAAATAGAAGAAATATTTTTTAGATCTATGGCGCTGATGTCCTCCATATTAATAATATTTGCCTTAGGACTCATCATTTTTAGTATCATAAAAAAAGGATTTCCTGCGCTCAGTTGGGAAATGGTCTCACAAACCCCCAAAGGCGGATTTTACTTCGGAAAAGAAGGCGGAATATTAAATGCCATAGTAGGTTCGCTGTTCCTCGCTACCGGCGCAACTTTTTTAGCTCTGATAATAGGGTTACCGGTTGCATTGTACATAAATGTATATCTTATCAAACGTGTAAAATTAGTTAATTCTATACGCTTTCTCTTAGACGTACTTTGGGGAGTGCCTTCAATTGTTTATGGAGCATTCGGTTTCGCAGTGATGATATATTTCGGACTCAAGACCTCGCTTCTGGCTGGGATTGTCGTAGTTACGCTTTTTATAATTCCTATTATGGTCAGAGCGATGGACGAATCACTCAAATTAGTTCCTCGCGGACTTTTAGAATCGGCAAGCTCACTTGGCGCAACAAAAACCGAAATTGCCTTTCGTGTTTTTCTACGACAATCTTTTCCTGCACTGATAACCGCTACTTTACTCTCCTTTGGGAGAGCAATAGGTGATGCCGCAGCGGTGATGTTTACTGCCGGTTTCACAGACAGCATTCCGCAATCACTTGGACAACAATCGGCTACTTTACCGTTATCTATATTTTTTCAACTCTCCTCGCCGATAGAAGAAGTTAAGAACCGAGCTTATGCCGCCGCACTCGTGCTGACTGTTATTATTCTTATTATCAGCATATTATCTCGCTTTTTGACTAAAAGATTTAAGAAAAACATCATCAAATTTTAATAATATGGAAAATCAAAATATTATAAACATAGAGAACTTAAACCTAAGTATAGGGAAACAACATATCTTAAAAAATATTAATACTTCTATCCCAAAAAATAAAATCACCGTCATCCTCGGTCCATCTGGTTGTGGAAAAACTACTTTATTGAAGTCTTTAAACCGTCTCACAGATTTGAATCCTGACGTAAAAATCACAGGAAAAATTACTATTGACGACATAAATATTTTTAACACCAATATTGACGTCACCGAGATACGCAGAAAAATGGGACTTCTCGCACAACGTCCTTATCCTCTACCGACAAGTATATTTAATAATGTTACTTTTGGACTCCGAATTAGCGGACGAACTAATAAGAAATTTCTATTGCCACGAGTAGAACGTTATTTAAAACTTGCTAATTTATGGGAAGAAGTTAAAGACAGATTACACGAACCCGCTTCGCGACTCTCTATAGGACAGCAGCAGCGGCTTTGTCTTGCACGCGGACTGGCAGTAGACCCGGAAATAATACTCGCCGACGAACCAACTTCCGCACTTGACCCCATCTCAAGTGCTGCAATAGAAGAACGATTTATTGAACTTAAAGAAAATTACACAGTAATAATGGTGACACATATATTGCGACAAGCTAAGCGTATAGCAGACAACGTCATCTTTATGTATCTCGGCGAAATAATTGAGCAAGGGACAGCAGAGCAAGTCTTTGAAAATCCACAACAAGAAATAACCAAACAATATTTGAGAGGCAGCTTTTACTAAAAAAACAGATAACATGGAAAATCCTTTTGCAGACTATGGAGCGATAGTGTTCGGAGACAGATTTATTGGACGCGAACAAGAAATAAAAGAAGTGCAGAATAGAACCTTTGGAAAAGCTTATGGTAATTTGGCTATCCAAGGACTACCGCGTATAGGAAAATCAAGTCTGGTGTGGAATGCAATTTTAAAACATAAGGAAGAGTTAGAAAAAAAACAAATAATTCCAATCCTAATAAATGTTGCTAAGCTTAATTCTTCTTTTGCCTTTTTCTTGAAAATGATTAAAGATTTACACCTTCAAGTAACAAAAATGGGCATCACCGGATTAGATAATTTCTATAAAGATATTATTAGCGAAACAGATTTTCAGGTAATAAGAGATTTGATAGATAATTATTTAGAGACATTGAAAGAACTTGGCGTAAGAGCAATTTTTATCTTTGATGAATTTGACAGTGTAAGAAACTTCTTTGAGACAACTGATTTTCAATATTTACGAAGCTTGTCATACAATCCCGGAACTAAAATATGTGTAGTTACAATTTCGCGAAGAATGTTATCTGAAATAGAAAATAAAGATGGCGGAAGTTCTAATTTTCACCAAACTTTTGTAGATATTTATCTGGGCATGTATTCGGATAAAGATTTAGACATATACTGGAACAAATTTTTTAACAGCCGAGTCCCAATAAACGATGAAGGTAAACAAAAAATTTATGAATTTACAGGAAGACATCCTTTTCTTTTAGACTTATTTAATTATCACTTGTACAATAATCTGTCAGACGATATTAAGCAGTCAATTATTCTCACGCGGGAAAAATTAAAACTAACGATATTGAATAATTATAAATCTATACTTGATTTACTTGCCGAAGAAAATTTAATGACAAAATTATTTCAAATGGTCATCGGACCTGTTTATGACATCAATACTACCGAAGCAGAAAAAATTGAACGATATAATCTTGTGGTAAAATCAAATTATACCTACAAAGGATTCTCTGACGATTTTGACAACTATTTGTACTTAGCCAATCGAGAAATCCCTATATGGAACTTATGGACAGAAACGGAAATAAAGATGAGACAAATAGTAAGAATTTGGTTACTCCAACGATATGGAGAAGAATGGGTACCAAAATTTAGAAAATTGCAAGCCAAAGAAAATTTTATTGCCACACTTGAAATAATGCAAGAAAAAGAGAGAAAAAGCTTTCCGGATACTTCTTCACAAAATCTACTTGAATTTACATATCCGGCAGATCTGTTTGATAAATTTATGAGAGTAGAATGGGCATGGTTCAAAGAAATTTTTGGAAAAGAAGCTAATGAATGGAAACTAAAATTTGATGTGCTGGCTAAAATAAGAAACCCACTCGCACATAATAAATTAAATATCTTAAAAGATTTTGAACGAGACGAAGCCAGAGCTTATTGCCAAGAAATTATTCAAAAAATAGACAAATGGTTACACAAAACTACGTTATAATAAATTTCACTAACTAATATAAATATAAACAAGATGATAGAATTGATTAAAACAACTGCTGATTTTATTAAATCCAAAATCTCCGCCACGCCGGAGGTAGCAATAATTTTAGGTAGCGGATTAGGAGGACTTGCCAACAAAGTAGAAGATGCTATCGCAATAGCTTATAAAGATATCCCTAATTTTCCCGTTTCTACGGTAGAGGGACACTCCGGTAAATTGATTTTCGGAACACTTGGTGGAAAAAATGTTGTCGCAATGCAAGGACGTTTTCATTATTACGAAGGGTATAACATGAAAGAAGTCACTTTTCCGGTACGAGTAATGAAAATGCTCGGTGTGAAATATTTGATTGTCTCGAATGCCGCAGGTGGACTAAATCCTAATTTTAAAGTAGGAGACATCATGTTGATTAACGACCATATTAACTTCTTCCCTGAAAATCCTCTTCGCGGTAAAAATATGGAAGACTTTGGTCCACGATTCCCGGACATGAGTAAAGTTTATAACCCAGAACTCATCAAAATCGCCGAAAATATTGCTAAGCAAGAAAATATAGCGCTGCAAAAAGGAGTATATATTGGAAGCCCGGGTCCTACGTTAGAAACAAAAGCCGAATACCGACTCTTCCGAATATTTGGTGCAGATGCTACCGGAATGTCTACAGTACCCGAAGTTATTGTAGCACACCACCAAGGTATGAAATGTTTTGGGTTGTCAGTTATTACAAATGTAAGTGAACCGATAAATCCGGAAGAAGAAACTACTCACGAAGAAGTACAAAATGTTGCAGGAATAGTACAACCTAAAATGACTACAATAATTACAAAGCTCATAGAAAATATTTAACCGCACAAACAACTGCCTTCTGTATAAAAAAGCGGAATTTTGCCTGAAATATTTGATTATCAATTTCTCGCAGAGTTTCGCAAAGAAATTTACAATAATTCTTTTTTTGTATGTAATTATAAATCAGCTAAGAATTGATTAATTAACTTATTATGGTAAAAACATGTAAAAAAAATAGTTCTTTTTTTATTTTTTCCATTTTTTTTTTCTAAATTTATACCTTAAATTTATTAACAAATTAATTTTAGCGTTATGAAAAAAAATATTTTTATCTTGTTCTTTATACTTCCGCTTTTCTTTTGTGCATGTGAAGAATTAGAAGAAGCCGGTTTGTCGGAAGAAGAAATTGTAAACGGTTTAAAAACAGCACTTAACATTGGTGCAGACTCCTCCTGTAGCGCCCTTAACAAAACGGATGCTTATTATAAAAACACACTATTAAAGATCCTTTTGCCTGCCGAAGCAGATGTTATTTTTGATAATTTATCTTCTTTCTCGCCTGTAATTCAGACGGAAATAAATAATGAAGTGGAAAAAGTTATTCTCGGTATCAATAGAGCTGCCGAAGATGCCGCAGACGATGCGAAACCAATTTTTATTGATGCCATAACAAACATGTCTGTTACGGAGGGACTAAATATTTTAAATGGGAAAAACTTAGTAGACATAAACGATGCAAATTTTGATTCTACGGCAGCAACACATTATCTTGATTTGAAAACACGTCCGGATTTGACAAAACTATTTTCACCGATAATAGATGTGTCATTGGACAAAGACCTCGGAATTGGTTTTAGTGCAAATGAAGCGTGGGCAAATTTAGTTGTTGTTTATAATACGTATGCTATGTTTTCGGCTATGGAACAGGTTGCAAATGTTTCACTTGGTACGCACTGCACCGACAAAGCACTTGCCGGATTGTTTTATAAAGTTGGCGAAGAAGAAAAGAAAATACGCGACAATCCTTTCAACTGGGCTAATGATTTGATACAAAAAGTGTTCGGTGAAGTTTATAAAGAGTAACAATTGTTTACATGTTAAAAAAAATCTTACAAATAGATACCGATTTGTTTCTTTTTTTTAATAGTCAGCACTTACCTATTTTAGATACAATAATGTGGCAAATAAGCGGAAAATATTTTTGGATTCCGCTTTATTTGTTTATTGTATTTTTTATTTTGAAGTCAGATTTTAAAAAAGGAATTATTAGCTTGATTTTTATCATCGCGGCAGTAGCGATAAGTGACCTGTTGTCTGTGGTTATGTTCAAAGACGTTTTTCAACGTTTGCGACCAAGTCACGAGATAGATTTACAAAGTTACATTCATCTGGTAAACAATTACAGAGGTGGAAAATATGGTTTTGTATCAAGTCATGCAGCCAATAGCTTTGCAATAAGCACTTCTACTGCGCTATTGTTTAAAAATAAGAGCTATACTGTTTTGATAATGTTTTGGGCATTGTTAGTTTGCTACAGCCGTATATATCTCGGCGTTCACTATCCTCTGGATATTATTTTTGGTGGGCTTCTCGGTGTTGCAGTGAGTATCTTACTTATGATATTGTACAAAAAGATAATCAAATTTATAGATACTACGAACCACGCGAAATCACAAAGCCGTTAAAATATTCGTAACAAATATTTTATATAGCGGCTTAGCGACTCAGCGTGAAAATGCAACTTAACTAGCTTTCGCCAGCTTGTTTGCAAAAAGACGTAACTTTGATTTTAAGTTAGACGCCTTGTTCTTGTGAATAATTCTCTTCGTAGCCAAACGGTCTAACATAGAACACATCTTTGGGTACGCTTCCATTGCTTCTGTAGAAGAAGTCATACTACGAAATTTTTTAATTGCATTTCTTGCGGTAACCTTATAATATCTATTATGCAATCGTCTTTTTTCGTTTTGTCTAATTCGCTTTTTTGCTGATAAATGATGAGCCATTTTTTTACTATTTTAAAATTAATTTAGTGTGCAAAGTAAATATATTTTTTCAATAAAAACAAATTTTATTAATAAATTTGAAAATAAAAATAAAAATAATATTTTTGCACTATATTTAATCATTAAATAATTTAATATCATGAAAAGTAGAGCATTTATTTTTTTATTTTTTATATTGCTGCTGATTTTGGCATGTAAAAGTTCAGTTGGAGATAATTCCACTGCAAATTCTAATTCACAGATTAATAACATTTTAGAAAAAGAGATTATGATTTTAATTAAAACTAATCAAGGCGACATTATAATTAAGCTATATAATGAGACGCCGTATCATCGCGATAATTTTTTGAAGTTAGTAGAATCAAATTATTATGACAGTTTAATTTTTCACAGGGTAATCAAAGGTTTTATGATTCAGGGAGGTGACCCTAATTCTAAAAATGCTGCTTCCGGCAAAGTATTAGGTAACGGTGGACCCGGTTATACTATTCCGGCAGAGATAAATCCAGATTTATTTCACAAGAAAGGTGCGCTCTCGGCTGCACGAACCGGCGACAATTACAATCCCACCCGACGTTCGTCGGGGTCTCAATTTTATATAGTTCAAGGACAAAAACTCACTGATGCCGAGTTAAAACTGTATGAGCAAAAAATGGGTACCGTTTTTAGCGACAAACAAAAAGAAGCTTACAAGAGCATTGGTGGTACACCTTCATTAGATGCGCAGTACACCGTCTTTGGAGAAGTAGTAGAAGGACTTGACATAATAGATAAAATTGCTTCTATGGAATGCGATGCTAATGACCGTCCTAAGACTGATGTTGTTATTTTATCTATGAAAATAATAAAGTAACAAATACATTTTCAACTTTGCCAAAGTTTTCAACTTTGGCAAAGTTTTTTGACAATATATCGCTTTTTAGAAGTCGTTATCTTCGTCGTCCTCTACTTCTATCATGTTCATTGGGATATCTACCAGGTCTCGAATTACTTCGCCGTATTCAAGTACGTCGTCATCCTCGTAGTACCAATTGATTGAGGTTTGATGGTCTTTTTCGTACAACAATTTTAGCTGTTTGGTAATAGTAATTAACCACTTTGAGCAACTTGTATTAAAGTACTCAAATTTAAAGTTCACCGTAGTGGTCTTGTTCGGTTTCTCTATGTACTTTATTATCCATTCCACAAGTGGAAGAAAAAACTGCTCCGAGTCCTCTATTAATGACCTGCCTGAGAACTCTAATAACCCGGTATCTTTATTTAAAATCACAGATGGCGATTTATCTGTTCCGTCTATTAATCTGTTTTCCATTTTTTTCTTTTTTAAGAATTTTGCATAAAATTAGAAAATAATTTTTTATTTACAAATATTTTTAATATATTATTTTAGAAAAAAAAAAATATTTTAATATACAATGATTTAGATTTTATTGTTTTTGTCTTTTCACAAAATAATCTATAAAAAAACGACAATTAACATTTTATATTAGCAATTATTATACCATTTTAATTTGCTATTTTAATAGAAGTTCGTGCTATTGTCTCCAGATGAATACTTATTTTTTTTAAGTAATCTAAAAGCTCCATGTGAGTGCGATGTGTTCTCAAAGTTTTTTCCATACTTTGCATTCTTACAAAATGCGTCTCTTTATATTTTTCTTCTAACTCATTATATTTCTCGGTCTTAGCGATAATTTTTTCTGCATCTTTTAAGTTTCGGGTCTCGTTAAAAATTAACAGGAGTTCTATTTGTTTCATTATCTTAGAATGATAATCAATAATTTCCAATTTTCCCGCGTTAGAAAATTCCATCTTATTGATATCGGACTTCTTATATAGAACCAAAATCTCGTCATTTATGATATCTGCTATTCGTTCTATGTCATTTACTATGGACATAAAAGCAAAAGCTTCATCGGCTTGCGCTTTATTTATCTCTTGTTTGGCGACTTTTATCAGATATAGAGTTATTTCTTCTTCTAAATAGTCAATTTTTTTCTCCCGATTTTCTATGCCTTCTTCTATTGTTATCTCCGAATGATGAATGTCCTTAGGGGTTTCTTTATTTATAAACGGTAAAATAACATTAGCAAACATAGTTTTAAGAATTTTTACCATCGTGTTTATTTCGGCTCGCACAAGATTAAGTGCCACCGAAGGCGTTGTAATGGCGTTATTATCAAGATATTTTATTTGTGGGACAAGATATTTTGCAGTGGCTTTGTCCGGTAACATTTTTATGACAAGCTTAGCCGTTAAATTTGTAAACGGCAAAAATATCAAGATGAGTGCTAAATTATAAATCGTATGGACATTAGCTATTTTTTGTGACTCGTTAGAATTTAGGTAGTACGCTATAAAATTAATAAAATCAGCAAAATAAGGTATCCAAAAAACAAAAATCAACGCACCAAGAGTTTTAAAAAAGACATGCACAAGAGCCACGCGCTTAGCCTCACGATTAGAATTTATTGATGCCAGACCGGCAGTAACGCATGCCCCTATATTAGCACCTATCACCAATGCGATACCGGCTTCCAGATTTATTAAACTCTGACTTGCCAACACAATAAAAATCCCGATAGATGCAGCGCTGCTTTGAATTATAGCAGTTAATATCAAACCCGATAAAATAGCTATCAGCGGCGAGTCAAGATTTTTCAATATCTCCACAAATTCGGGAAGAGTTCGCAACGGATTCATGGCATCACTCATGAGTTTCATTCCATAAAAAAGAAGTCCAAAACCAAGTAAGCTGTCGCCAATATTGGCTAATAGTTCTTTTTTTGGGAACATTCTGAGGGTAAATCCTATTGCTATTGCAAATAACGAATAGTCACTAAGATGAAAAGCTATTATTTGCGTTGTGACCGAAGCACCGAGATATGCTCCGAGTAGAATGCTGACGGTTTGACTAAATTGCATAATTCCGGCTTGCACCAGACTGATTAACATTACAGAGGTCGCCGAGCTTGACTGCACGACAAGAGTTAATAATGCTCCAACTAAGAAACCTATCAGCCGATTTTTTGATACTTTTGATAATATTCGTTTAAGCGATTTGGCTGATGTTTTTTGCAAGCCGTTGCTCATCTTTTCTATTCCAAATAGAAAGAGGGCGATGCCGCCTAAGAAAGTTATTATTATAATAAACCAATTCATAATATATCAATAAAAAAGTGAATGTATAGAAGTTCGTACATTTAAAATCATTAAATTTTTATTGTCTCGGCTCGGATAAACCCTATTAGTGGTAAAAATCATTAACAGTTGATTTTCAGGGTCAGCCCAGACAAAAGTTCCGGTATATCCTGTGTGTCCGAAGCTTGATTTGCTTGCCTTTTCAGAGGCAGTGCCGAGCTGAGGATTGCTTAATAGTTGTTTATCAAAACCCAAGCCACGCCGATTGTTTTCGTATTGATATGAGGTAAAAATTTTTAATGTGCTGTCTGCCAAAAAACGTTCTCCACCGTAAGTGCCGTAGTTGAGGTACATTTGCATCATCTTAGCCAAGTCGTTAGCATTTCCGAAAAGTCCGGCATGTCCTGAGACTCCATCTAATAAAATTGCGCCCTCGTCATGAACGCGTCCATGTATTAATTCGCCACGAAAAAATGTGTCTCTCTCGGTAGGTGCGATATTAGTTTTATCAAAATATTTTAATGGTCTGTACACTAATCGGTCTGCACCTATTTTTTTGTAGAAATTTTGATATAAATATTTTTCATAGTCTTCTTTGCTTAGTTTTTCAATGATTTCCGGGTACAAATAAAATGACAAGTCCGAGTATAAATATTTTTTTTCTTTCTCTAATTCGGAGTCCGCAATTATTTGATATACTTTTTTATAATATTTTCTATGTAAATATTTGTCTTCTGCTATTTTTATATTGTAATATTTAGTTTGTTTTGTTTTAATTGTTTTAGGTTTATAATTTCCTTCGTCGTCTTTTAGTGTTTTCCAAAACGCTATCCATGACTTTAATTGTGCTTGATGTGTTAGTGCTTCTCTAAAAGTTATATCTTCTTTGTTGCTGTTTCTAAGAAATTTTAAATAATCGGACAATTTGTCATCTAAGTCAAATTTTTGTTGCTCATAAAGTTTCATAAGACAAGGTAGCGGCGCCATTATTTTTGTTACTGAAGCCAAATCAAATAAGTCGTCATCATCTACGGCATTAATGCTGTCGTATGTAAGATATCCATAATTTTTATAAAAAAATATTTTTCCTTGTTTTGCCAATAAAAGTTGACATCCGGGGAAGGCATATTTAGATATGGCATTGTTTATAATAGAGTCAATTTTATGATTAATATACGAAGAATCAATATCTAACTCTTCAGGTACGGTATATTTCAACCGGATTGCGCTGTCAGTTTTTAGTCCATAGTTTATGTCGTAGTCGTTACTTATTTTAGTTTTTAGTGTTCCTTTAAAAGTTATTGCCCCAAAAATCATCTGCGCGGCAATTTGTTGATTTAAAGTATCTTTTGAGTTGCACAAAATAAAGCTGTCGTAAGCTTCTACCGTTGCTTTGGAGATTTTTTCATTCGGTTCAGCAAAATAGCACAAAATATTTGGTATTTCTAAATTAATGCCCATTTTTAAAATATATTCAGTTGTATCTGTTGCAATTATGCACAAATCTATATTAGTTTTATCCATGAGCATAAAATCTCGTATGTCGCTGACAATTACCATTTCTACATTTGCGTAGCGTCTGCACATCTGGTAGAATGGCAGACAAAAAATTGACTTGTATGCAATAATCAAAATATTTTTCGGATAAATATTTTTAATAGGGAGAATTAGATTTTCATTTCGTAACAACACCATGTCGTTCTCTACCGCTTTCATGTGTTCATAATATTGATTTTGAGCAAACATGGAATTAGATAACATACAGTATATCTGTAAAATAAGTAATATTATATAAAGTTTCATGTTAAATAATGTTTACTTCCTGGATTAATTGAATATCAAACATTTTTTTCACTTCGGCAATAATTTTATTTGCGAAATTAAGAATTTCTGCTCCCTTAGCATTTCCATAATTTACTATTATCAAAGCATGTTTTTTATATGTTCCTACTTCTCCTATTTTTAGGGCTTTCATATTAGCTAATTCTATTAGCTGTGCTGCCGGAATTTTACAGTAATTATCTGATACTTTATAAGAAATCAATTCAGGATAGCGAAGTTTTAAGTCTTGATATTTTGATATTTCTACTATCGGATTTTTAAAAAAGCTTCCTGCATTAGGGAACTTCTTTAAATTGGGTAATTTATTTATTCTTACGGCTTTTACACTTCTCCATTTAGTGTATAAGTTTAACTCTTGATATTCTAATATCTCGCGTTTTATCTCCGGATGCGAGATTTCAAAACAAGGGATTTTGCTTAGTTTAAATCTGACCGCATAAATAAGTGCTTTATCTTTGAGTTCATTTTTAAAGATGCTGTCGCGGTAATCAAATTTGCAGTCTTTATTATCAATGGTAAGTAATTGACTTGTTTGCAAATTAAAATATTTTACCTCAGTGATAACATCTTTTGCTTCAGAGCCATAAGCACCAATATTTTGTACCGGTGCGGCACCTACTTTTCCGGGAATTGCAGCAAGGTTTTCTATTCCCCACCAGTTATTCTGCACACATAGACGGACTAAGTCTTTCCACTTTTCTCCCGATTTAACTTCTATGATGACAAAATTTTTTTCTTCAGCCAAAATTTTAATACCTTTGAAAACAGGATATATTATCAGTCCATCAAAATCTTTAGTAAACAACACGTTACTTCCCTCTCCGAGAATAAAATGCTTGTTATTTAGATATATTTCGTTGCAAACTAATTTTTTCAAATCTGCAAGTCCTGATATTTTACAAAAATATTTTGTTTGCGCGCTGATTTTGAAGGTATTATATTTTTTTAAATTAACATTCTTTTTTATGTTCATATTTTAAATTTTAAAGATATATGACAAAGATACTTTTTGCAAAATTAGAAAATATAAAATATAAAATATAAATTAAGAATTATAATTTGGCTTTTACTTGAATATCACTATAGGTATAAAATTTTGGGCGCAAATCAGACTACGGTGCAAACGGTTTCAACCACTTCAAAAGTCTTCTACTATTTGAAGGGTAAGGTATAAAACTAAACCTTTCAAATAGTCGAAGACTTTTGAAATGGTGAATATTATGTTTTTTCCAATAATCTTGTAAAGTTTTCCGCTTTATAATATGCATAAATATTTATCTTTAATTTTTTAACAAATATACAGATTAAACAAAAAAAAGCAAAAAAGTTTATTAAAATTAGAAATTATTTATTAACTTTGCATATCTAAAAGAGAAGAAAAATGAATATTAAAATTATTAGAAACGAGGAAGATTATAATAATGCATTAAAAAGATTAGACCAAATATTTGATGCTCCGGTTGGTACCGTAGAAGGAGATGAAGCCGAGATACTTGGCTTATTGATAGTTAAATATGAGAAAGAATTTTATCCTGTAGAACCACCTGACCCAATTGAATATATTAAATTTGTTGCCTCGCAAAGAGGAATGAATCAAATGGATTTAATCCCTATTTTTGGAACTTTATCGCGTGTGACCGAAGTTTTTAATAAAAAAAGAAAATTAACTCTTGCTATGATTAAAAAGGTAAATAATTGCTTACAAATACCTTACGAAATTTTGCTGCGAGCAATTTAGTTTCAACCATTTCAAAGGTCTCTGACCGTTTAACCCTGCCAGCGTGAAAAAAAAACGCTGGCAGGGTAAATGTAAGTATCTGATTTTCACCCTGCCAGCGTTTTTTTCACGCTGGCAGGGTTCTGATTTGCGCTCAAAATAATGAAGGGTAAGGTATAAAACCAAATCTTTCAAATAGTTGAATCAATTAAAAAAAGGGGAATAAGTTGGTAAATACAGGTATTCTTAATTTTAAAAATTATAATTTAAAATTATTTTTTTATTTGATTATTTATTAAAATTTTGTTACATTTGTCAAAAAGAAAAATATGGAAACCAAAATAAAAAATACAACAATAGTAAAACTACCCGAACAGGAA
>DYQJ01000074.1 GCA_020719345.1 Draconibacterium orientale
AGTAGTCGCTTAGCGTAACGCTGTGTTCTGTATAACTTAAATCACTTGCTCCCATAGTAAATGCTCTTCCTGTAATTTTTACCATTTCTGGGAGGTTAATAACTTTAGGTTCCTCTTCTATTTTTGTTGCAGTTACGGTAGTAGTTTTGTTAGCGGTAATAGTAACTGTTTCAGTCCAGGTGTCTGCTTTCAAAGTATATGTACCTTTTTCGAGGTTGTTAATAGTGTTTTTTCCTATTATAAGTGTTAGGTAATAAATATCATTTATATAAAGTTTTGCTGTTATGTTAGTAGAATTTATAATAAGAGTACCAGTTGTAATTGGTTTTTCTATTTCAGCTGTAATATAAGTTGTTTGTCCAGCGATAATCATTATTTTTTCAGTCCATTCTGTAGGTGTGCTTGCAATTCTAACGGCGTGTACACCTGTTGTTAGGTCGCTGTAAGTTTTTACTGCACCTTCGGTAATAGTTTCTCTATAAATATTATCAATGTAGAGTTTACCTGTTACGTTTTTAGAAGTAATTTGTAGCGCTCCTGTTGTAGGAGGCGGTCCACTTTCTAATTTAAAAACAAAATCGCCTTTGTCTAATTTAGGGTGTTTAATTTTTCCGTATTGAGGGTGTTGTGTATCTTTAGAATAGTTAATAACATTTGTTTGCAAATATTTTCCGAGTTCAGTACCTGTTAGATATCCGTCCTTGTTGTTGTCTGCGTAGTCTGTTGTAAGTGCTTCAATTAATTGTTCGCAAAAAATACTTTCGTCAGGTACGGTTTCGTCTATGCTTCCGCTTGTGATAAATTGTCGTACGTCGAGTTTAGTTTTGTCGTTTATTTCTTGTGGTATTGCTCTTTGTGTGCTAAAAAGTGACCCGCTGAAGCATGCGTCGAACAAAAATATGCTGTGTTTAGCTTGTATAGTTAGTGCATAGTTGTCAATTTGTTTCATAAGCATAACGGCACTTTGGAATTTAGCTTCATTATTATTAGGGTTTGGTGCATCTTTCGGGACAATATAACCGAGTGTGTCTCCGTAGTTTGTAATAATAGTATGTCCGTGTCCGGCAAAATATATTAACAGTCTTGTTTCTTTTTTGTCGGCATTTCCATATTTTTCAATAAAAGTGTCAAAAGCATTTTTTAGTTCTAATAGAGTAGGGTTGTCCACAGATGTGACTGTAAAACCGTGTTTTTCTAATGCGGTTTTTACTTTAGCCACGTCTTTTTTTACTCCAGGCAAGTCTGGCCAGTAAGTGTAGTCGCTGACTCCAATTACGAGTGCGTAGCTTTCTTTGTAGAGTTGTGTTTCTTCTCCATCTATCTCCAGTAGCAACAGTCCTCTTTGTGCGAAAGTCAATAATTGCATAGTTAATGCTAAAAACAGTAATACGATTTTTTTATTCATATTTACAATTTATAAAATTAATATTATTTTGCAAATATACAATTTTATTTTAAAACAAACCCTGCCAGCGTGAAAAAAAACGCCGCAGGAAGATATAGATTTGACAACTTTTTAAAAGTTGTCAAATCTGCTAAACTCGTTGCGTTAATGAGCATCCATCACATGCGTGATTACACTTTTTTAGATTAGAATTTTTTTTCTTCCGTTTTAATAACTTAAAAAAAGAGAAGATAACATAAATAACAGATAACAAAATTATTGCATAAGTAATAAGTTCTTGTAACATATTTTTAAAATTATAAATTATAGAAAAAAGTTGCTGTTTGATAAAAAATAAAAGAGACCATCCATGCAAGTGCTGTCGTATATAGTATTGTAAACATCGCCCACTTCCAGCTTCCCGATTCTTTGCGTATAGCAGCTATTACCGCAAAACAAGGGAAATATATAAGTACAAACAATAAAAATGAAAATGCCGTTATTGGTGTAAAAACTTTTTCTCCTATTTTATCGCCGTAATTGTAAACCTCGTTTTGAAATTTGCTCTGTAAAGACATATCATTATTTTCTTTGTCCGTATCTACATGATACAATACACCCATCGTGCTGATAACTATCTCCTTAGCTGCTATGCCTGTGATAATACCTACGGTCATCTTCCAGTCAAATCCGAGAGGTCGCATAACCGGTTCCACAAATTTACCGAGACGACTTATATAAGCATTTGCTTGGAGTTCCGATTTTTTGTCCATTTCCATATTAAATATTATGCTGTCACGTTCCCATAATAATTTATTTTGAGCTTTGGACTCTAAATTAGTATCTATAAGAGTAATATATTGCTGTTTTACTGTTTCTATTTGCTTATCATATTTTGATACAATATTCTCATTTATAGGAAAATATCCTAATGCCCAGATTAAAATAGAGGCAACCAGAATAATTCCGCCCATCTTTTTTAAATATTGTTTCCCTTTGTTCCACATGTGTTTTATCGTACTTGTTATGCTTGGAACTCGGTACGGCGGGAGCTCCATCACAAAAGGCGTCTCTTCAGATTTAAAAATCGTCTTCTTAAAAATCAATGCCATTATTACTGCCATCAAAACTCCTATCGCATAAATAGTAAAAAGCATCGTCCCAGCCCATTCTTGGAAAAAAGCCCCGATGATAACCAGATAGACCGGCAACCGCGCACTGCACGACATGAACGGATTAATAAGCATAGTGAGAAGACGGTCACTACGATTCTCCAAAGTTCGCGTGGACATGATAGCTGGAACATTACACCCAAAGCCCATAAGTAGAGGAATGAACGATTTGCCATGTAATCCTATTTTGTGCATGATTTTGTCCATGATAAAAGCAACGCGTGCCATGTAACCGGTATCTTCCATCAACGAGATGCAAAAAAAGAGTATCAATATATTAGGGAGAAAAACTATCACCCCTCCCACTCCACCGATTATACCATCTATTATCAAATCCTTTAACATTCCATCGGTCATGTAAGTTTTGATAAGCTCACTTATTTGCGAAATTAATAACTTTATCCATTGCATAGGATATTCGCCCAGCGAAAAAGTAGATTGAAAAGTTAGCCACATAAAAAAGATAAAAATAGGGAAGCCAAATAATCTGTGTGTTAAAAAACTGTCTATCATCTCTGTCTTTTTTCGCTTGTTAGAGACTCCCTCAGTATAAGTCTCTTTCAATGCCCCAGAGATGAACCCATATTTTGCATCGGTGATGATAGTCTCGGAGTCTTCTTTAAACACAGATTCCAAAAGAGCTATTTTTTGTTGAGTCAGCTTATTTATTGCTTGAAAATTATTATATTTTTGCAATATCTTGTTTACTTCGCTGTCTTTCTCCAACAACTTGATAGCTAAGAAACGCGAAGAAAAAATATCTGTCAGTGACTTATTACTTGGAATTTTTATTTGAGATTGTATCTCTTTTATGCAGTTCTCTGTTTCTTTGCCGTAATTTATATGTATGTGTCGGAGGATATCCGAGTTATCTTCGTAAACCTCAATAACTTTATTAAAGAGGTCATCAATCCCCTTTCCCTTAGAGCTGACCGTAGGAACAAACGGAATGCCTATCATCTTACCCAGCGAAAGATAATCAAATTTATCTCCTTTTTCTATGAGTTCGTCATACATGTTTAATGCTATCACAACTTTTATGTCCATGTCTATAAGTTGTGTTGTTAAATAAAGATTTCGTTCCAGATTGGAGGCATCTATCACATTAATGACCACATCTGGCACTTCTTCTACAATAAATTTTCTGACAAACAACTCTTCCGGTGTGTATGCGCTAATAGAATAAGTACCAGGCAAATCCGTAATATTAAAGATGTAGCCGTTTTGTTTGAACTTAGAGTTTTTGGTATCTACGGTCACTCCGCCATAATTACCTACATGCTCTTGCGAGCCGGAAGCATAGTTATACAAAGTTGTTTTACCACAATTAGGATTGCCTACCAGAGCAACATTTATTATTTTACCTCGTTTTTTTGCCTCTTCCTCTTCGCTATACTCGGTGACCGACACAAGCGGTTCGGCGTTAATTACTACATTATCAGCACTATCTATAGCAACTACTTCTATGAGCGCCGCTTCGCTTCTGCGCAAAGATATTTCATAGCCCATAATATTATACTCTATCGGGTCTTTTAGCGGCGCATATTTCACCACTGTAACAGTTTTGCCTTTGACAAATCCCATCTCTATTATGCGCTTGCGAAACGCACCGCGTCCCTTCACCTTTGTTATTATCGCCTTATCATTATTTTGTAAATCGGACAACTTCATATTTCTTTTTATTTTTTGCAAAAATATTTAAAGATTAAATAAAAAACAATACCAAAATGTTGGTATATTTTCTTTTTAATTATATTTTTGCACAAAATATTTTTTTATGTTAATAAAGACTTATGGAAGTGCCGTCAATGGCATAAATGCTACTACGATAACCGTAGAGGTGGAGACCTCGCAAGGATACAAATTCTATCTCGTGGGACTACCGGATAATGCAGTCAAAGAGAGTCAGCAAAGAATTGACTCGGCACTGCGAACTAATGGATTTAAGATGCCCGGAAAACGAATCGTCATAAATATGGCGCCGGCGGACATACGAAAAGAGGGCTCGGCATACGACCTGACAATAGCAATAGGCATACTTGCCGCCTCAGACCAAATAATCGCCGATGAAATAGACAAATATATAATCATGGGAGAACTGTCATTAGACGGTTCACTACAACCTATCAAAGGAGTATTACCTATTGCTATCCAAGCACTTAGCGAAGGATTTAAAGGGTTTATTCTTCCTTCGCAAAATGCCAGAGAAGCCGCTGTGGTAGAAAATTTGTTGGTTTACGGAGTAGAAAATATTAAAGATGTAATTGATTTTTTCAACGGCGATAAAAAACTCGACCCGGTAATTGTGGACACCAAAAAAGAATTTTTTGCCAATGTAAACAAAAGTGACGTGGACTTCTCCGAAGTAAAAGGGCAAGAAAACGTGAAACGTGCATTAGAAATCTCCGCCGCCGGAGGACACAATATTATAATGATAGGACCACCAGGAGCAGGAAAAACTATGCTCGCAAAACGCATATCTACTATTTTGCCACCACTAAATTTACAAGAAGCATTAGAAACAACTAAAATTCACTCCGTTGCCGGAATCTTGGAGAGCAATGCTGCCCTTCTTACTTCCAGACCTTTTAGGTCACCGCATCATACCATCTCCGATGTCGCACTCGTAGGAGGCGGAACATTTCCGCAACCAGGCGAAATATCTCTCGCACATAACGGAGTATTATTTCTTGACGAACTACCCGAATTTAAGCGAACAGTATTAGAAGTCATGCGGCAACCATTAGAAGACCGAGTAATTAATATCTCGCGCGCCAAATTCACCGTTCAATATCCGGCAAGCTTTATGCTGGTTTCCTCCATGAATCCATGTCCTTGCGGATACTACAATCACCCTGAAAAAGATTGCGTTTGCGCCACCGGAATAGTGCAAAAATATCTTAACAAAATATCGGGACCTTTATTAGACCGAATTGATATTCATATAGAAGTGGTACCCGTACCATTTAAAGAACTGTCGAAAATGCAAAAAACCGAAAGCAGCGAGAAAATACGAGAACGTGTTATCAATGCACGAAACATTCAGATAGAACGTTTTAAAGACGACTTAGAAATACACTCCAACGCACAAATGTCAAGCCGTATGATTACAGAGTTCTGCAAAATAACCCCAAGTGGACAAAGTCTCATGAAAAATGCGATGGAACGGCTGGGACTCTCAGCAAGAGCATACGACAGAATATTAAAAGTAGCACGTACCATAGCAGACCTCGACAACTCACAAAATATAGAAACCGCACACCTGGCAGAAGCCATACAGTACAGAAGTTTAGACAGAGAATCGTGGGGAAGATAACAAAATATTTTTCCCTAAACACCATAAACTCCCTTCAAGTATTAACTTTGTGTCTTTGCGTCTCCCTCAAAAAATAAGCGGGAAACATAGTTTTAACGCAAAGACACAAAGCAACAAAAATATCTTACAGACTGCCTATTAAATATTTCTTTTTATTTTTTTTCGTAAAATATTTGTTGATTAAAAATCTAATTTATTTCTTTGCAACGATTTTATAAATTAAACCCTAAAACATTTTAAACTGATGGCAGAAAATTTAGTTATAGTAGAGTCCCCCGCTAAGGCGAAGACAATAGAAAAATATCTCGGTAAAGATTATATTGTGCGGTCCAGCTTCGGACACATTCGCGATTTGGCGAAGAAAAATTACGGCATTGATATAAACAATGACTTCGAGCCACAATACGAAATTGACCCAGAGAAGAAGAAATTAGTTAGTGATTTGAAGAAAGACGTTAAAAATTCTAAAACCGTATGGCTCGCCTCCGATGAAGACCGAGAAGGAGAAGCCATTGCGTGGCATTTGTACGAAGTATTGAGCTTAACAAACAACAATTCAAAACGAATAGTATTTAATGAAATTACGAAAAATGCTATTACTAAGGCGATTCAAAATCCCCGACAAATAGACTTAAACCTCGTCAACGCACAACAAGCCAGACGAATCCTCGACCGTCTCGTAGGGTTTGAACTCTCCGAAGTATTGTGGAAAAAAGTTAAATCGCAACTCTCCGCAGGAAGAGTACAATCAGTAGCTGTCCGTTTAATCGTAGAACGCGAACGCGAAATAAATATCTTCGTGCCTACTTGTAACTATAAGATAACCGCAATTTTCCTCGTCACTGATGCCTCCGGCAAAACTACCGAACTTAAAGCCGAGTTAAATACCCGTTTTAACGACACTGAACAAGCAACAAATTTTATTGAACGTTGCAAAACCGCTACATTCAGCATAGAGAAAATAGAGACTAAGCCGACAAAAAAATCTGCCTCTGCACCTTTCACTACTTCTACGCTACAACAAGAAGCAAGTAGAAAATTAGGTTACTCCGTAGCACAAACTATGACCGTAGCACAAAATCTATACGAAGAAGGTAAAATAACGTATATGAGAACTGACTCAGTAAACTTGTCAGAAGAAGCATTGAACAATATCAAAAACTATGTAGTAGATACTTACGGAGAAAAATATTCTAAACCAACACAATACAAAACCAAATCTAAAGGCGCGCAAGAAGCACACGAAGCAATACGACCAACAACCATGTCTGCGCATGTCAGCAGCGACAGACAAGAACAAAAACTCTATGAATTGATTTTTAATAGAGCCATCGCCTCGCAAATGGCAGACGCAATCTTTGAAAAAACATCCGTCACCATAAAAACAGATAAACACACTGAAAAATTCCTCGCCATCGGAGAAGTCCTTAAATTCGAGGGATTTCTTAAAGCGTATGGTTATCAAAATCAAGATGAAGACACAGAAGATGAAGAAAATATCGTCATCCTGCCACCGCTAAAAGAAACCCAAATATTGACATATAAAAATATCAAAGCAACTGAAAAATACACCACGCCAGCCGCACGTTACACCGAAGCTAGCTTAGTCCGAAAATTAGAAGAACTCGGAATAGGAAGACCATCTACTTATGCGCCTACTATTTCTACTATTCAAAAAAGAGGATACGTTATCAAAGAAGACAGAGCTGGACAAGTCCGAACTATTAAAGAAATAACTTTAGAGAACGGAAAACTCAAAACCGCACAAAAAAAAGAAACTTTTAACAACGAAAAAAAGAAACTATTTCCTACAGACATAGGAACAGTTGTTAATGACTTCCTCGTAGAAAATTTTGAAAAAATTTTGGAATATAACTTCACTGCAAATGTAGAAAAAGACTTCGACGAAATTGCCGAAGGGAAACTCGTGTGGAACAAAATGCTCGCAAAATTTTATAAAGACTTTCATAAATCAATAGAGCTAACCTTACAAAATGCAGAACGAAAAACCGGAGAACGAGAATTAGGTATAGACCCGCTTACTAATAAAAAAGTTATCACACGAATCGCCAAATTTGGTCCCGTCGTTCAACTCGGTGACTCTGAAGAAGATAAGCCAAAATACGTCAGTCTTAGAAAAGACCAATCAATAGAAACTATCACTTTAGATGAAGCATTAGAACTATTAAACAGCGACAACAACGGCAAACTACTCGGTACTGACCCGCAAACAGGAAAACCTATATATGTCAGATTTGGAAAATTCGGTCCAATGGTACAGCGCGGCTCACAAGACGACACCAACAAACCCGAATATGCCGGACTACTAAAAGGACAAACAATGAACACTTTAACCTTAGAACAAGCACTCTCTTTATTGAAACTGCCACGCGAAATAGGAGACTTTGAAAACAAAAATGTAACCGTAGCAATAGGAAAATTCGGTCCTTATATCAAACACGACAACAAATTTACTTCGCTCAAAAAAACTGACGACCCGCTAACAGTAACTTTAGAACGTGCCATTGAATTGATTATTGAAAAAAGAGACACCGACAGCAACAAGATAATCAAAGAATATCCTGAAAATCCCGATATACGAATAATTTACGACCGATGGAAAAAACCAACGATATTCTACAAAAAAAATTACTACAAAGTGCCGAAAGAACAAGACCCAACAACACTCTCTTTGGCAGACTGTCTTAAAATTATTCAAGATTTAGAAAAAAAATAAGTTTTATGAATTACATTTTTATGAAAAGAATAAGTATTTTTTTATTATTCACTTTAATAACATCCCTGATGTTTGCACAAAAGCACACTGTCAGCGGATTTATAGAAGATGCCTCCTCTGGTGAACGACTCATCGGAGCAGCAGTATTTGATGCCAACAAAATAACTAACGGCACAACAAGTAATGTGTACGGATTTTACAGCTTAACTTTGCCGGAAGGAAATATTAAATTATCTTGTTCTTTTGTTGGTTACAGCTTGTTTCAAAAAGAGATAACGCTAAAAAAAGACACGACTATTAATATAATTTTAAACTCCGATGTCTTGATTGATGAAATTGTCATCAGTGGAGAACGAAACCAAGTAGAAGACGTGCAGATGAGTGTAGTAGATGTGCCTATCAAAACCATACAAAAACTCCCTGTCCTGCTCGGTGAAGTTGATGTTTTAAAATCTATACAACTGCTACCCGGAGTTCAATCAGGTACCGAAGGGTCAAGCGGTATTTACGTCCGCGGCGGAGGACCCGACCAAAATTTAATTCTCCTCGACGGAGTTCCTGTTTACAATGTAAATCACCTCTTCGGATTCTTCTCCGTATTCAATGGATATGCCATCAGCGATATTACTCTCTACAAAGGCGGGTTTCCAGCAAGATACTCTGGACGGCTTTCATCAGTCCTTGATATACGCATGAAAGAAGGAAACATGAAAAAATATGCCGGCGAAGTCTCAATCGGAATTATTGCTTCTAAGTTCACATTAGAAGGTCCTATTGTTAAAGACAAAACATCGTTCATCATCTCAGGACGGAGAACTTATTTAGACTTACTTACAATACCTTTTCAACTACTTTTCTCCGGATTAAATACCGAAGCAACATTTTTTGGCGGATACTTCTTCCATGACCTGAACGCTAAAATAAATCACAAAATATCGGATAAAGACCGAATATTTCTTAGCACTTACATGGGACGCGACAAAGTATATATGAATATGATAAGTAAGTGGGATGAATACCAAGACAAAACTCGCTTCGATTTACACTGGGGAAATATTACAACCGCACTCCGTTGGAATCATGTATTCTCACCTAAATTATTTGCCAATTTCACACTAACTTACAGCCAATACAATTTTGTGACAGAAGCAGCAAACGAATATCAATATCATTCATGGTCAAATCCTGAAGATGATAAACTTTATACAAGTAAATATTCGTTAGGATACTTCTCCGGAATTATTGACGAAGCAATAGTTAGTGACTTTGACTATAATTTGAACTCCAAAAATCGCATCAAATTTGGAACAAACTACGCATACCGTATCTTCAAACCCGGAATATCAGCAATGAGCATAACAGACGAAGGAGAAGACATGGAAATAGACACCACCTGGGGAAATACAAACCTCCACGCAAACGAATTTACTATATATGCCGAAGACGAAATTAGCATCAATAAAGCTATAAAAGTCAATCTCGGTGTTAATTATTCTAATTTTGCAGTTCGCGACACCATATATGATTCTTGGCAACCACGAATCGCGGCAAGAGTATTAATGTCAGATAAAGTATCTTTAAAATTCTCTTACTCGCACATGACTCAATATTTACATTTTCTTACAAACACCTCCATCGGATTACCTACTGACCTCTGGCTCCCGGTAACAGACTTATTTCCACCGGAAACCTCAATACAATATGCTGCAGGAATAGCAATTAAAATCTTTAAAAAATACAATTTCTCTATTGAAGGTTATTATAAAACTATGGAGAATTTGATTGAATACAAAGAAGGGGCATCATTCCTGGATATAGAAGAAGGGGCATCAGTAGGTTGGGAGAGTAAAGTTTTAAGCGGAAGAGGTTGGGCATACGGCGCCGAATTTTTAATAGAAAAAAATATAGGAGACCTCTCCGGTTGGATAGGATACACGCTATCTTGGACAAATCGCCAATTTGACGAAATAGCTTTTGGAAAAGTCTTCCCATACAGATACGACAGCAGACACGACATCGGAATCGCTTTAATTTATAAGATTAACGACCACATAGACATGGGTGCTACATGGGTTTACGGAACAGGCTCAGCAGTAACACTCGCCGAACAAAGATTCCTCCCTTACGAAAATGTGGAAAACTATCTCAACAATGTAGAATGGGGAACTTCTACTTCTGAATATTACGGCTCACGAAACAATTACCGCATGCCGGCTTATCATCGCCTTGACATAGGATTTAATTTTATGAAAGAGAAAAAACGCGGAACACGAACTTGGAGCTTCGGACTTTATAACGCTTACAACCGCCAAAATGCTTTTTACGTGGACTTTAACGGCGGACTTTTTGGTGAATACTACTCGGATAGAGAAACCAGAAAACTCGTAAAATATAGTCTTTTCCCTATAATTCCTTCGGTTAGTTATAATTTTAAATTCAAATAATCTATGAAAAACAAATATTTAATACCACTATTTTTACTCTTCGCATTAATAACAGCATGCAGCGAAGTAATTGATATAAAAGTAGATGAGAAAGAAAAAAATATTGTGCTAAATTCTGTAATATCAGACCAAGAAGAAATAAAAGTCAATCTTACTAAAAGCATCGGTATATTAGAATCTGATAAAAAAGTAGCGCTAATAGAAGACGCAACTGTAGAACTATTTGAGAACGACATTTTTATTGAAAAAATGAACTACGCAAACGGATACTATTTTTCTTCGCTAATTCCTCAAACGGGAACTAAATACACTATCAAAGCTAATAACAATGTCTTAAAACCTGTAGAAGCAACTACTTACATGGCAAACAAGACAAATATAAAAAGAATTAATTATTCTATAGACTCTACTTGGAGAACAGAACAATGGTACGACACACTGACCCAGACTTTTTATGATACTATAATAGTCTCTTATGAAGAAGTAAAAATACTTGTAGAAATAACCGACAATCCACAAACCAATGACGCATACATGTTAACTCTCGCTGCCAAAAGACCTAATTATGTCTATCCGCCACCGGATTATTTGCCCGTAAAAGTAGGAGATACATTAGTTACAATATATTACAATTCACTCAATAAAGAAGCGATGGAATGGGTAAATATTAATCAAAACATGTATGGAGGAGCTATAGCCGACAACTTTTTTAGCGGACAGACTTTCACTTTCTCCGCGCTCATATATGCTTGGGACATAAAAGATTATCAAAACAACACCACAATGCCGTTATATATAAATATAGTCAATCTTTCAGATGATTTATATAAATATGTTACTTCTAAAAATAAATACGACGAAGCGTCTTACAATCCGCTTGCCGAACCGGTAAATATTTTTAGTAATGTGAAAAATGGATTTGGTATATTCGCAAGTTATTCCGTTATTACGGACTCGTTATTAATAAAATAGTTTCTTTTTTAATTTTTAAATTTTGATATTATGGCTAATAAATTCACTGATGAAGATGCTTTAGATTATCACTTTGGAAATCGTCCAGGTAAATTAGAGGTTATACCTACAAAACCTTACAGTACACAACGCGACCTCTCGCTTGCTTACTCGCCCGGAGTGGCTATTCCTTGTCTGAGAATAGAAAAATATCCGGAAGACGTTTACAAATATACCGCTAAAGGTAATCTCGTAGCGGTTATCTCAAACGGAACAGCAGTACTCGGACTTGGAGACATAGGTGCAGAAGCCGGTAAACCTGTCATGGAAGGAAAAGGACTACTTTTTAAAGTCTTTGCAGATGTAGATGTCTTCGACATAGAAATTACTACTAAAGACATAGATAAATTTGTGGAAACAGTAAAACAAATTTCTCCCACCTTTGGCGGAATTAATCTCGAAGATATTAAAGCCCCTGAATGTTTTGAAATAGAAAGACGTCTGGTAGAAGAACTTAATATCCCCGTTATGCACGACGACCAGCATGGAACAGCAATAATATCCTCCGCAGGATTACTCAACGCATTAGAACTAAGCAACAAAAAATTAGAAGATGTTGTCATCGTAGTAAACGGTGCAGGTGCATCAGCGGTTGCTTGTACCAAATTGTTACTCTCGCTCGGCGCAAAAAAAGAGAATGTTATTATGTTGGATACCAAAGGTGTATTACATGTAAACAGAACTGACCTTAATGAAAGTAAACTCTTTTTTGCTACCACTCGCAACGTGCATACATTAGCAGAAGCAATGAAAGGAGCAGACGTCTTCTTAGGACTCTCTAAAGGAAATATTCTATCACAAGACATGGTGCGCTCAATGGCGAAAGACTGCATCGTTTTTGCGATGGCAAATCCAGACCCAGAAATAACTTACGAAGACGCAATGGCAGCACGACAAGATATTATCATGGCAACAGGACGCTCTGACTATCCGAATCAAGTTAATAATGTGCTGGGATTTCCATTTATCTTCCGAGGCGCATTAGATGTGAGAGCAACTCGCATCAACGAAGCAATGAAGGTAGCCGCAGTCAGAGCGCTTGCATCACTTGCCAAAGAAAGCGTGCCGGAAGCAGTTAATAAAGCTTACAATGTTACTAATCTTAGCTTCGGGAAAAATTATATTATACCTAAGCCACTTGACACCAGACTAATAACAACAGTAGCACCGGCAGTTGCTAAAGCAGCAATGGACTCTGGAGTAGCACTAAAACCTATCACAGACTGGGACGCCTACAAAAACGAACTCTCCAAAAGATTGGGATTAGATAATAAAATAATTCGTGAAATCACTCAAAAAGCTAAGCAAAAAAATACTAAAATAATTTTTGCCGAAGCTAATAATTTTAAGATGTTAAAAGCAGCGCAAGAGGTTATGAACGAAGGAATAGCTGAACCTATTTTAGTCGGAGATAAACATATTATAGAAATTATTGCACAAAATAACAACTTAGATATTAAAGACTTACAAATTATAGACATCCGTTCAAAAGAAGAGGCAGAAAGACGTAATCGCTTTGCCGAAATATTTTGGAAAAAACGACAACGTAAAGGACTTACTAAGAATGCCGCCAACGAGCTAATGTATAATTCTAATTACTTCGGTATAATGATGGTAGAAACCGGACAAGCAGATGCTTTTGTCTCCGGTATCGCAAGTAAATATGGAGATATAACAGGACCCGCACTCCGAATAGTAGGAAAAAAAGATGGATTAGATAAAATCGCAGGTATGTATGTCATAATGACTAAAAAAGGTCCTTTCTTTTTTGCTGATACTACAGTCACATTAAATCCTACCGCAGAAACGCTGGCACAAACAACTTTATTAACAGCCGAAGAAGTACGAAAATTTAATATAGAACCCGTTATAGCGATGCTCTCGTATTCTAATTTTGGCTCCGTACCGGAAGCCGAAGGTGCAGTGATGGTGCGCGAAGCCGTTAAAATATTGCATACTAATCATCCAGAACTTATTGTTGACGGCGAAATGCAAGCTAATTGTGCTTTAAATCGTGAAATCAGAGAATCTATGTTTCCGTTTACTAAATTACAAGGTAAAGACGTGAATACATTGATTTTCCCTAACCTAAGCTCCGGTAACATTGCGTACAAGATAATGCAAGAAATTGGCGGCGCCGAAGTAATAGGTCCTATATTGATGGGATTGAAAAAATCTATTCACGTGGTACCGATAGATTGTTCGGTTAGCGAAATAGTTAATATGGCGACACTCGCAGCGGTAGACGCACAAATGAATCAATAAAAGATTTATCAAGAAGGTTCTTCTATCTTTTTTGTGGAACACATAATTTCCTTACGAAATTTGATATTTTTATTTTACCCATTCCTCACAAAAAATAGAAGAACCAACTTTTATTTGAAAAAATATTCAGAGATTAATTTTTGCTGGAACATTTAGAGTCTGTTGAATTAATTTTTTTAAACGAACTAAACAATTATGATAAACAAAATTAGTATAATATCAGATTATAAAATGATACATTTTGACGATTTTCCAATTTTATTTTTCGGAAAAAATTTATTCAAAAATTGGATTATTGGCTCGTTTATATGTGAAAATGAAGAAGATAATACTTTACAGTATTTTCATAGCATTGTAAAATCAGAACTCCTTAAATTATTTTTACAACAACAAATCACCTATTTTGATTTACTACAAAAAGTAGAAAAAATATATTTTGTTAATAAAAACTATTCGGACAGAATTATAAACGCTATATCAGTTGAATATCAATCTATTGATAAATCTATATTGCCATTAAAAAATTTATTTTGCCCAATTTCAATAGATATAGCAACAGTTTTTTCGAAAACAGAATATCATTTTTCAAGATTGTTGAACCAAAATGTCTTCAATAATAAAATTTTTTGTGAAAAAACTTTGCGAAACAAAAATATCAAAGTTTCCAAAAAAATTGATAGCGTAAAATAATGGTGACTAAACACGCTATTTATTTTATTTT
>DYQJ01000075.1 GCA_020719345.1 Draconibacterium orientale
GTTATTTATTTTCTACAAAGATTACGCAACTACGTTGCTAAATAGTTACAAAAAAATTAAACCACAAAGGAATGGACTTGCACATTTTATTTTTTATTAATATTAAAATATATAAACATGAAAACTAAAGCAGAAATAGTTAGAAATTGGCTACCCCGTTATACCGGGCGCCCGGTTGAGCAGTTCTCACAGTATATCTTACTTACTAATTTTAAACATTACTTAGATTTATTTTCTAAATGGTACAATGCTCCCATTGTTGGGGAAAGTGTGGCGATGCCTAATGTTCAGGCAGATGGCATAACGTTAATCAATTTTGGTATGGGAAGTCCTAATGCTGCAACAATTATGGATTTGCTGAGTGCAGTATCTCCTAAGGCAGTGTTGTTTCTTGGCAAATGCGGTGGCTTAAAAGCAAAAAATAAACTCGGTGACCTCATTCTTCCTATCGCGGCTATCCGAAGCGATGGTACTTCTAATGACTATTTGCCACCGGAAGTTCCGGCTCTTCCCGCATTTAATTTACAACGTGCAGTTTCATCGGCTATCCGCGATAGCGGAAAAGATTATTGGACAGGAACAGTTTATACCACCAATCGCCGAGTATGGGAATGGGACGAGAGATTTAAAAACTATTTGGTAAAAACTCGTTCTATGGCAATAGACATGGAGACCGCTACAATTTTTACCGTAGGTTTTGAAAACGGAATCCCCTCCGGCGCGCTGCTCTTAGTCTCCGACCAGCCAATGATATCTGACGGCGTAAAAACTGCCGAGAGTGATAAAACGGTGACCGAAAAATTTGTTGAAGACCATTTGAGAATAGGAATAGAATCCCTCAAAGAAATAATCAACGAGGGACGCTCTGTCAAACATCTAAAATTTGCCGATTAAAGAAGTGCCTCCCACATGATTTCAATAGGGTGACTTGCTACTCGATTGGTACAGTCTTTTATTTGAGTACGACAACTGGTGCCGGTTGCCACTATTTGTGTCTTGATATCTGTTTTATTTATCTCCGGAACAAGTACTAAATTAGCTATTGACACTGATAATTGATAATGTTCTTTTTCATAACCAAAAGCGCCCGCCATGCCACAACATCCCGAAGGAATCTCTGTTATTTTGTAGTTCTTCGGAAAACTAAGCATTCGCAAAGTGCTTGACGTAGAAGCTATTGACTTTTGCTGACAATGTCCATGCAGACGCATAGCTAATGGAGAAGTGGTAAAAGAATCGCTATTTATATTTTTATTTTCTATCTCCCGACAAAAAAACTCGTCAAACATCAGACAGTTACGAGACATTGTAGTGGCGATGTCCTTCAATTTGTCTTCTACTATCTCCGGATATTCGTCACGAAAACAAAGAATTGCTGACGGCTCTATTCCGATGAGAGGAGTATCATCGCTGATAATATCTTTTAATAAGCTGACATTTTGATTGGCTATAGATTTTGCTTTATCTAAAAGTCCTTTGGAAAAATAAGTGCGACCACTTTCTAAATGTTTAGGAATAACAACGTTATATCCGAGTTTGAATAACAGCTCCACCGCTTTAATACCTATTGTTGCCTCGTTGAAATTAGTAAATTCGTCGCAAAATAAATAGACTGTCTTTTTGTAATTCACATCTTTTGGACGCGAAGAATTATATTTTTGGTACCATTTCTCCAAGCTTATCTGACTTATTTTTGGCAATGAACGTTTTTCTTCAAACTTTAATGTTTTTTTTAATAAATTAGCAATAGAGGTGTTTAATAGAAAGTTATAAATCTTAGGAAAATGTATGGCTATTTTATTGAGACCATTAAGATTGGCTATCATTCGTGTACGAAGTGGTATATGGTTGGTTTTATAGTAGTTATATAAAAATTCGGCTTTGAATTTAGCCATATCTATTCCCGAAGGACACTCGGCTTTACATGCCTTGCACGACAAACACGAGTCCATGATAAGATATAACTCTTCGTTATCAAAAGGATTAGTAGAAATAGTGCGCGTTAAAATCTCTCTCAATAAATTAGCTCGTGCGCGAGTAGAGTTGGTTTCGTTATGTGTTGCCATGAAGCTGGGACACATTGTTCCGCCAATTAAGTGTGTCTTCCGACAGTCTGCCGAGCCATTGCATTTTTCTACGCTTCGCATAAATCCTTCCGATTTGGAGAAGTCCATAATAGTTAAAAAATCTTTAGTTTTTATGTCGGCATCATATCTTAAAGAAGTGTTCATTGGAGGAGCATCAAATATTTTGTTCGGGTTGAAAATATTATATTTGTCCCATGTTAATTTGATATTTTTCAACAAGTTATAATTTTGTTCACCTATCATTATCGGTAAGAACTCGGCACGTAAACGTCCATCTCCATGTTCTCCACTAAGCGAACCGTTATATTTTTTAACTAATAGGGCAGTGTCTTCGGCTATATTTCTAAAGGTGTCTATATCTTTTTGGGATTTCAAATTTAAAAGTGGTCTCAAATGTAATTCTCCCGTTCCTATGTGTGCATGATAGACGCACTCTAAATTGTATTTTTCTAATATTTTTTTGAACTCGGTCATGTATATTGCAAGTTTTTCGGGTGCAACGGCAGTGTCTTCGGTCACACTCACTGGTTTAGCATCTCCTTCTACGTTGGAGAGGACGCCGAGTCCGGCTTTTCGCAAGTTCCATACTTTTGCGGTGTCGGCACCAAAAATAATAGGAAAATGATATCCATAATTGGCAGCCATCATTTCTTCTTTCATAGCATTTGCGCGGAGTAGTATTTGTTGCTGCGAGAGGTCATAAAATTCTATCATTAAGATAGCGGCAGGATTGCCTTCTACAAAAAATCTGTTTTTTTGTTGTTCAATATTTCCTTTGGTACATTCCAATATCTTATTGTCCATCAGCTCTACTGCGCTGGGCGAATATTTTAAAGCTATCAAATTGGCAAGAAAAGATTCTTCTAAGCTGTTGAAATGAACAGCCATTATTGCCTTTGCCGGAGGCGGAAGCTCGGTTAATTTTAATTTTATTTCTGTGACAATGCAAAGCGTTCCTTCTGAGCCGGCGATTAGTTTAGCGAAATTAAATTTGTCAGTGCTTTGAGTAAAGACCTCATTTTCAATGAGTAAGTCCACTGCATAGCCGGTGTTTCTTCGTTTGATATTTTTTTCGGGAAATTCTTTTTGAATGGACTCTATGTTTTGTTGATTGGATAAAAGCTCGTATATATTTTTATAGATGTTGCCTTCTAAATTATTTAATGACATTTTTTTCTGAAATTCGGATTTGCTTAATTCGGTAAATTCCACTTCGGAGGCATCCGATAGCAGTGCTTTGACACTTATAGTATGCTCACGCGTGCTTCCGTAAATAAGCGAGTGTAATCCGCAAGCATTATTTCCGAGCATACCTCCTATTGTGCAGCGATTGGCAGTAGATGCTTCCGGCGAAAAGAATAATTCGTAAGCGGAAAGCATTTTGTTCATTTCGTCTAAGATGACGCCGGGCTGAACTCGGATCCACTGCTCTGCCGGATTTATTTCTAATATAGTGTTCATATATTTAGAAAAGTCTAATATAATCCCATTACCAACAACTTGTCCGGCAAGTGACGTTCCGGCGCCTCGTGAGATGATGGGAAGCGAATTTTTCAAGGAGAAGTTGATTACCATCTTTATATCTTCCAATGTTTTTGGATATGCTACCGCACCGGGCATCTCTCTATAAACAGAGGCATCGGTAGAATAGATTATTTTATGTGTGTTGTCGGTAAATATCTCGCCCCGAAACTTTGATTTGAGTTCATTTATTGATTGCATGGCATTGATAAGATGTTTAAAATTTAAGATAATATTCTTTTGTTAGTGATATATATTCTTCTGAATAATTAAAACGCGAGTCCATTTCTATGATTAAAGTATCGGTTTGTAACTCGCTAATTGTTTTGGAAAACGACATTAATACTCGCTTGACCGTTTTATAAGGTGTTGGTTTAACGTAAGTTATATAATTGCAGTATAAATTACTTCGCATCGCTATATCTATAAAATGTTGTTTCTGTTGGTGAGGTAAAATAATTGTAAAACAACTCTTCGCGTGAGTTAATTTTATTACCCCGTTAACAATTTCCGTAAAAGGAAGAAGGTCATTGTGGCGTGCCGCAGTTTTGCTTGGTGACTTGCTTTTTTGCGAATTGCTAAAATATGGGGGATTGGTAATTATCAAATCAAATTTTTGCTCCGTATTTTGGTAAAAATCTTGAAAACTTTGATTGATAATAGTTATTCTATCATGCCATTTAGACCTATTGACATTGTCTGTTGCCTGTTGAAATGCTTCGGTATCTATTTCTATACCAACAATATTAGCATTAGTTTTTTGTGCCATCATCAGCGCAAGCAGTCCGGTTCCTGTACCTATGTCTAAAATAGATTCGGCAGAATTGCAAGTAGTCCACGAACCCAGCAACACGCCATCGGTGCCTACCTTCATCGCAGTGCGGTCTTGTTGAATGGTGAACTGTTTAAATATAAATTCGCTATTTGACATTTTAATCTATTTACTACGTAAAAATTGTCCCGTAAAATTACGGCACAAAAGTAAAAATAAAAACGAAAATAGCAAATATTTAAAATAAAAAGATTTTAGAGTTGACAAATCTTAACTACTCTTGATATTTTTTTTACCACAAAGGAATGAGAGGAATGAAAGAAATGTATAGATCTAACAACTTGCCAAAGTTTTAATTACTAAACAATTACATAAGAATAAAAGTTCAAATTGTAACCGTTTATAGTATAAATATCGTAACTATTTAGCAACGTAGTTGCGTAATCTTTGTAGAAAATAGGTAACCTCCACACTACATAGGTGTTTGACACATCGTTACAAAGATTTCGCTGCTACGCACCTTTTGTTTTTCGTTATTTTTTCTACAAAGATTACGCAACTACGTTGCTAAATAGTTACTAAATATCAAATTTAAACTTCTTCGTACTTAATTTTTCATCTCACTTTCTTTTTTATTTTTTAGTTCTTCCATTATTATTTGATAGTTATTTAATATCGCCCCTACTAATAAGTTGAGTAACAAAAATGCCGAGAATATATACCAGACGACATGAAAAATAGTTATCACCGTTGACGAGGCATGTATCAAATTTAATTCACTTGCTATCAACAAATTATATCTAACTCCTGCCCAGTCGTCTCCGGTTAGAATTTTGAAAAGTGTAAACCAAGTTTCCGGTAACGTGCCATACGGGTCAAGGGCATTAGAATTTGCGCCTGGTAATTTCTCCTGAAATAAAATTAAATTCTCTTTTAAATCGGGACTGACATTTTCTATAGTAGGCATCTTGAACAAAGTCATGCCGATGATGGAGAAAAGGTATAAAAATATAGTGAAAAATAAAGCATTATAGGTCAGCGCACTAAATGAACGAATTAATACTGACACAATTAAGCGAACTTCCGGAAAAGCTTTCAACAGTCGTAAGACTCTAAATACTCTTAATACTCGGAGTGCTACGAGTAACTGCGTATTTTCAAATATTCCATCGGGAATATATGCAACCAAAACTAATAGTAAGTCAAAGACGTTCCATCCATTTTTGAAGTACTCTTTTACAGAGTTGGAACCAAAAAATCTAAAAAATATTTCTAAGGTAAATATTATCAGCGCGAGGTTTTGAAATAGGTATATCCAATAATTATGATGTGACATCTCCACACCTATAAATACTGAATTTAAAATAATTACAAACATTATAATTCCCTCAAAAAATTTAGAAGATATAATTTTCGTACAAAAAGATTTTAATTTACTCATACAAATTATTCTTAAAAAATTATTAAAACAACTTTTCCAAAATTTTAAGTTCTGGAAAAGTTAAAAATATAGCTGTTTAATTTAAAATTTCTTTAATATTATTCTGTAACATTATTCCAGATTTTGCCATGCAGATTTGTTATCACTTTTTATTTGTAAAATAGCAAATAAAACGACGGCACCTAATAGTCCGAAGAAGGATTGCATAATTTCCATCGGATTGGTAGAGCTGCTAAGATTAACAATTAACACGACTATACTTGTAGCTACAAAACCTAAGAATCCTATTTTTTTCCATTTCATGAGCATAATAGCACATACAACATTAGAGACTGCAGCAGCAAATAGTATAACAATTTGATAAAAAGGAATTTGCATAGCTATTTTATCTGCGGCAAAAACTGCAAACAAAAATACAAGCGAGAGTAATGAGTTAATAACAATTAACAAAATCAGCCAAGCAGTGACACAACCGTGTCTCTCTTTTGGGGCAAATCCATCTAAATTATTTTCGTACATATCTTTAAATATTAAAATAGTTTATCTGAGCTTTTAGTAAATCTGATTCCCATTGCCTTAGATCTATCATAAATAGGGTCAGCAAGGGTTTCAAAACCTGTTACATTAGCCATACAATCTTCCATGACGATAAATTTTTCGGCTAAACTTGGCGCTTCGTTCATTACTTGTTTCAAGCTGTTTGCTACACAGTGCGATTTTGCTTCTCCAGCAAGATATACGTTTTGATACATTTCAAGAGTCCGAATCAAATTTTGATTAAGCTGCGTCTCCGGACGATTAGGGTCCGGTATTTGTGCTTGAAAGGCGCCAAAATGCTCGGAGAATGGATATGTTCCCTTTGTGACGGTCGTATAAAATTTGCCGTTTTCTGTCCATTTAACTATCGCATCCATGAGTGGCTGATATATGGCAGCACCTTCAGAGCCAATCAAACAATGCGGGGGCCATATCAGATGCGGATACTCACCTTGCGCTTCTAATGCTTTAAGATAATTATAACAACGCTGAAAGTCAAAACGTGGAGTCCAATTGCCTGAGTCCAAATCGGTAGAGGTTATTTGTGTGAAAGGCGCTGGAAATTTGCCATTCTTGTCTTGCCAAAAGCTGGGATGCGCTATATCATTTGGCTGATGCGAGTCTATGGTGATGGCTATGTACTCTATCTCCATTCTATGTTTGAGTATCCAGTCGGAAAGCCGAGCCATGTCTTTATCTGCTCCTTCTACATACAAGCTCCCTCTTCCGCGTCCGGTAACATCTCCCGGATTGCAAAACGAATTTTGCGGGTCTATTATTAATAGGGCGTTCTTTTTCATAAATGAAAGTTTATATAAATTAATTATTATTTAAATTCTTATGGTATCTTTTAATTTGGATAATGCAACTTTAATGACGGCGTCATGGTCAAAGGCAAGTTGCGGCAAATCTTCTAAGTAGAACCATTTGCTGTCCTTCGCATCGTCTCCAGCTTTTACTTTACAGTCGGCAATATTTACCACCGTCAGATATGCTACCGACACCACACGTCCTCGTGGGTCACGGTCTACGGTGCTAAAAGTGTGAAACTGCTCCATATAAATGTTTGCTAAACCGGTTTCTTCTAACAGCTCGCGTGAAGCTGCCTGTTCTGTCGTTTCGTTCATCTCCACAAAGCCGCCGGGTAACGCCCAACAATCTTTATACGGCTCATCTTTTCGTTCTATTAACAGTATTTTCAGACGCAATTTTTCAAATCCGAACAGCACACAATCAACAGTGAGCGCCGGACGAGGATATTCATAACAATATTTTTCTTTTTTATCTACGGTATCCATGATATTTTTATTTGAGTATATAATTATAGTTTAACTATTCTTAAATAATGTAGTGTTTGCTTTATCTTCTTGTATTCTAAATATTTGCGGACTTGTTTTTTCTATCGGTTCAATATAATTCAAGTTTTTGAGTAGCGAAGATAATTTTTGTGCTGTCATTTGTAAATTCAATAAATCTATTAGTTGCTTAGCTGTTAATGGCTTGTTTTTTAGCGCTGTTACTATTTGTTCTTCTAAGGTCTGCGTTTTAGAATTAATTAATTCCGTATTAATTTCGTCTTTGTTTGTTTTGTCTAATATATTTCCGTTAAAATCTACGGCAATCGCACCTGCTTTGATTAATAAAGCGTTAGCCGATTTTTCTTCTTTCTCTGGTTCTTTGACAAAAATAGTTCTGCCTTTTTTTAGACCGTCCATTACTCCCTGCCAAGTCCCCCCGCTGTCGCTTGCTTGTGCTACATATATGTCTTTTGAGAGTCCGTAAATAATAGGATTTCGTGCCATTGCTAAGCCAACATTCCATGCGGCTTTGGGATGAAATGTGCTTATCACTAATATTTGTCCAGCCACTAATTCTTTGTAGTATTTTTTGAATCCGGATGCGAAAGTAGTTATTCCTTGTGGTAAGACGATGATACTTAGTCCGTTATATTTAATTGAGCTGTCTAATGCTTGTTTATCTACTCCTTTTGCAAATCCGCTGACAATGGCTTTATTTTCTTTAGAGACACGACTTGCGATGTTGTCCGTAAATTGCAATGCTGTTGGTGTAGCGTCGCGTGAGCCAACGATAGCAATAGAATTTTCCAGCATAATTTGCTTATTTCCTTTTATATACAAAATCGGGGGCGCATTTTTTTTAAGATTTATCTTTAATGTTTTTGAATAATCGGGTGAATTAATGGGGATTATTTCATAACCTTGCGAGGTTAAATCTTCGGCAAGAAAAGAATTATTCGGCAAATTATTTTTTGCATTTAATAGGTCTTGTATTTGATTTTGCGAAAGATTGTATTTTTGTTTCCATTCTATTTCTTGCTGCTCAAAAAAAGTTTGCCAATTTGATTTGTCTTCGTGATAGACTTTAATAATCAAATTATTTATTTTTTCATGTCCCCATCCTTCAAGATGCGCTATTGTTATCCAATATGTTGTTTCTGTCATTGAGTTCATATCGTATCTATGCAAAATTATTTGTATTTTTTAAATGTTATCTCCTCCTACGGTTTTTGCGATTACTAAAGGTGTGATTTTCAATGCTCCTAATTTAGATAACACTTTTCCTATTTCTTTAATAGTTGCTCCGCTGTCGTAGATGTCGTCAATTAATAAGATGTTTTTTCCATTGATTTCTGTATTGTTTTCTATAGTGAATGCGTCTTTTATATTATCAACTTTTGAAATTCCGCTTTGAAATATTTTTTGTGGTTGTGTCTCTCTTTTCTTTTTGAGGGAGTGTGACAACTTAATATTTAGCGAATTAGAAATTTTTTCGGCGAAATTTCTAACCAAATCTCCGGATGTTGTAGGTGGCACATATAGTGCAATATCAAATTTTTCTTTTTCAAAATGTCTATAAAAAGCTTTTAGTGTCAGACGTAATAACCAGTCCGGAAAGTCGCCACCTTTTTCATATTTACAACGATGCAATACTTCTCCTACATTTGAGACGCCATAGAAAGAAGCGGCTACTCCGTTAATTAAATTAGATTTGCTATTTTCTACTTCTAATACAGGAAAATAAGTTTGTCTAAAATCTTCTAATTTATCTTTCCATTGTTTTGTTATAGTGACTTTTACTATTTTATTTCTGTCGTTGTCGCAAACGCCGCAATTATCTTCACGGATGTCGCCTAAGAAATTGCACAAGAATTTCATTCGGCATTTAGTTGTTTCTATGTACTTTAACATCTCCTTAAAATCTAACATCTTAGCGTCTCTCAACTCTTCGAAGAGTTTAGTATTTAGCTCGGGGGCATTGAATTTATATTCATATTTCTTGCTCTTCTTGTCATTTATTTCAACAATAATATTTTGTGCTATTAAATCGGATAGTATAACATTTACCTGTGTCTGCTTAAGATTTGTTGTTTTAATAATTCCATGCAATCCTAATAGCTCGTTTTTTATGGCTGTTATGACTTTATGATATTTGTCTGTAGATGGTCTGCCGCCTTCTATAAAAGAGAGTGGTAAAGCGTTGTCTTCGTTAGGATTGTAAAATAATATGATTATAGATTGTTTATCATCTCTTCCGGCTCGTCCTATTTCTTGATAATAATGAATTGGCGAGACGGGCATTTGAGTATGAATAATAAATCTTATGTCCGGTTTATCTATTCCCATTCCTAAGGCATTTGTAGAAACTACACATTTGTAGTTGTTGTTCATCAGTCCGAGTTCAATTACTTTTTTGGTTTCGGTGTCAATAGAAGAATTGTAATGCGTAGAATTTATTTTTAGATATTCAAACCATTTAGAATAAATTTCGGATGCTACTTTTGTGCCGGTATAAATTAGTCCGGTTCCTTGTAATTTCTCTATATATTCGCCGAGCCAAACCATCTTTTCGTCTTCGGTATTAACCTTGATAACAAATAAATTAAGATTTTGTCGCAGTAAATTTCCGCGGATAGCTAAAACATTTTTTCCTATTTGAGTAGTAATATCTGTTTCTACTCTTTTAGTGGCAGTTGCCGTTGTAGCTAAGACGGGAAAACTTGTGGGCAATAAATTAACCAGATTAACTATTTTGCGGTACGAAGGAATAAAATCGTGTCCCCAAGTAGAGATGCAGTGCGCTTCGTCAACTACGACCATTGAGATTTTCATTTTTCGTGAGTTGTCAAGCCATTGCACATTCTCCATACGTGCGGGATGAATGTAAATAATTTTGATTTTGCCGTTTAGTGCGTCTTCTATTGTTTTGTCGTTTTCTTCTTGCGTGTGTTGTGAGGAGATATAATTTGCAGAAATTCCTAATTCAGACATTTTCTGAACTTGGTCGCGCATCAATGCTATGAGTGGCGAAAAAATTATTGTCGTCCCTTCTAATTGCGTGGCAGTAAACTGATAACATAGCGATTTTCCAAATCCTGTCTTTTCTATCAACAATATTCTTTGTCCGGCTAATAATTTCTCTATTACCAACCATTGATTGTCATGGAATCTATATAATTTGAATAATTTATTTAATTTTATCTCGGCGTCTTGTCTTGTCATTGTCATGTTTTTTTATAATGCATAACGGCAGAATGTCTAAAAACACAAAGATAATTTTTTTTAGATTAAATGCAAAATTTTTTTATCAATTTTTTAACTTGATAGATGTCATAGAGTTTTTTTATTTTTTCTCAATTCTAAATAATTTATCTGTTTGCGAAAGTTTGAGTATGAAATAATCTTCATTTTTCAAGTCTTCTGGTAGTTTATCTTTTAGAATTGATGCTACAAACTGAATATTATTATCATTCACTATTTCAGCAATTTTTGATAATTGGTTATCGTGCATTAATTCTTTTTTATCATTGAGCAAAAAATGTAAACACGCAATATTTTCTTCGTCTGCAAATGAAATATAAGCAATATCAAAAGAGGATATTTCTCCTTGTTTTTTACCTGAACTGAAATTCAAATTAAATGCACTGAATTTGTATAGTTTCTGATTATTCTTGTTTATAGTTTTGTCATATTTTATAGCATATTGCTCACCATATAGTTGATTGGAAATTGAAGAAAAATGTTTATTGAATTTAAATATTTGATTTTTTACAATTTGCTCAAATTCATCTGAAAATAATTCATTGTCTATTATATTCAATTGCTCGTTAAAATCTTTAATATTTGCTTCAACTTCATTTAATTGTTGAATAATATTTTCATATTCGCCTTTTTGTCTGTATTTTTCATTTAAGTCGTTTATCAACTCTTGTAAATCTTCAAATGTGTCGCTTTTTGCAATTAAGTTTGAAAGTTCCTTTTCTTGCTTTAAAAGTTTTTTTAATTGCTCGTTTTTATTATTAATTTCATTTTCAAGTTGCGGTAATTCTTTTGATATGAATTTTACTTTTTCGTTGAGCATTTGATTATGATAAATTACTAAATCATCAAATGTTTTTTGAATATTCCCGACTAATTTAGTTGTTTGTTGATATATTTGATGCAATTCATTCAAATTAATACTTGAAACAGAATGATTTAGTTCCTGTTGAGTTTCCTTTATTATATCACGTCTGATATTCAGTTTATTAATTTCGGAACTTAATTTATTTAATTGATATTTTAATTTGTTAAGTTTGTCTAAATCTTGTTCAAAATACTCGTTTAAATTTAGGTTGGTTTTTTTTTCGTCAAGTATTTTTATATCTTCTTCAATTAGCGAAAGTGCAGTCTCATAAGCATTTTTAGTTTGATTTTTTTCTAAGCGCTTTTGAAATGTATATTCTTGATTTATTTTTGTTAAAATTTTTTGCTTTTCATTTCCATTATTGAAGTCGCAACCAAATAAAAATAAATAAAGAGTTTCATAATCTACATCTTTACCGAATGAAAGAGTTTTTAAAGTATTGTTAATATTTTCGTCTTTATATCTTATATTGTGAGAAATAATTTGCCTTAACGTCGGTTTTTCGTTTTTATGTTCCGGAAACAAAAGTTTTGTCAATTCGGTTTCAAAATCTTTCTCCTGAATGTCATTATCATTTATTCGTCTTATACTGTTTTTTCTTGAAAGAAAATTCCTTTCTATAATAATTTGTTCTGCATTTTCATTATCAAGATTTTCAGTTAAAATAAGAGTTATAAGAATTTTATTTTTTTCTAAAAATTCCTTAACTAAATTATAGGATACTTTTTTGTTTTCTTGTTCTGTATAAATAATTTTTGCATCAGCACCAAAGCAAAAGTCAATCAGTTTGAGAACTGTTGTTTTTCCAACGTTATTTCCGGTTGAAGTTTCATCTAAATTTATTGTTTCATCAACGATTAAATTAATTCCTTTTCGGAATTTGATTTCTCGTATAATTTCCGTTTCGCTTGATATGGTTAATGATTTTATAAACATAATTTAACTACTCCTTTATCGTTTAATTCTGCGACATTTATTAAAAATAACCAATCCAAACATAACACAAAAAGAGAAAATGAAATGTTGCATCTTTTCTTTACATCTTGGTATAAATCAATAAAATCCCTATTGCCGTTATTTTGTAATGATTGCAAAACAAAAGCACCGTTGTAATATATTGTATTTTCAGGATGTATATTATCAGGTATTAACATAATTGTAATTTACAGGATTTTCAAATATTTTACAGCGTATAAAAGCATCTACAACTAATATATTGACGCACAATTCCAATTCATCAATCGGCATTTTGATAAAATTAGCACTCGACATAATTTTTTCTATAATATTATCTTTTACCTTCAAAAACAATTGGTCATCTGAAAAATTACTTAATGATTTGACATACTCTTGTCTTATAGTTTCTAACACAGAATAACTTTTATTCGCTCCTTGTTTATCAAATTCTGTGTATATTTTATCTAATCTACTGTAATGAATTTTGTAATCGTTAATAGTAATACTTGCGGATTTCAAATTATTGTGAGAAATCTTTCTTTCAATTTCAAAACTATTAATTGTTGGATTTGAATTATTTGTATTTAGATTTTCTTTAACCAAAACATTTATTACTGTTGTTAAATTCAAGTCTAATTTTTCATTATCGGTTTCTTGTCCAAGTTCTTTTTTTATAAACTCTTGTAATTTTCTTAGTTTGTCAATATCTGATGATAAAATAGTATTTAAGATAGATTTAACATCAAAAATGTCTGTTTGTGGATTAAAATTTATGCTAAATGGAGTAGTGTATGTTTTATTTCTTAACTCATTAGCATCTTTTGAAATTGATATAAATTTAAAATTGTAGTTTTGATAATTCTTTAAAATTTTGCCTTTTAATGTGTTTTCAATTTTTTGTTTAGTATTTGTCGCCGAAACTTGAATAAAAATCTTATTTGTCTTATCAATCAAATCAATAGAAGGAATATTTTGAAGTTTTACGTTTTCGTTTTCAAGTTTCCAATCAAAAAGTAAATTTAGAAGATGTAAATAAAAATTTTCTGAATGTATATGAAAGTTAAGTATATTCAATTTGCCACGCAATTCAACTCTTGTGGCAAGAATACTCAATTTTTCTTCTATGTAATCAAAATTCCAAGACCTATTCATAAAATCTCTTTTTTATTGCAAATATACTGATATTTTGTTAATCATCAAGTCTGTTGTTTTTTTTATTTTTATTGGTTGACAACAGAGTGTTTAAAAACACAAAAGTAACGTTTTTTTGATTAAATGCAATTTTTTTCAAAGAAATTTTACTAACCAAAATTATTTTTAACAAATACGTAAAATTTTAAAAATAACTTCGGAATTTATAATTTACAACTACTTGATATTCAAGTAAAAGCCAAATTATAATTCTTAATTTATAATTTATAATTTACTTATTTTATCTTATTGTCTGTTCTATCAATGGGGTTCTTAAATAATATTTGTGATTTTCACGCAAAGTTGCAAAGTTTTAAAATATTGGTTTAATTTGCTTTGCGTCTCTGCGTGATAATTAATTTTCCACAAAAATCATTGAAGAACCAATCTTGCATGCAACTTTTGATTGTCAATTTCTCGCAGAGTTTCGCAAAGAAAAAAGTGTAACCAATTTTTAAGCGGTAATGAAAGATGCCAAAAAACGCTGGTAAAAAAAATTGTTAGATAATTTCAACCTTACAATTTAATGGTGACGTCTCAAATTATGTATTGAAATTTATAAATTACATCTTTTTTGATTATTTTTGAAAATTTATATCATAATTTAGCAAGTCTTTTTTATTGATTATCAAAGATATAAAATTTACATTTTTAAAAGTGAATTTTTTATGAAAAAAAAGTGAAAAAAAATTTGTTTTAATAAAAAATATTTATACCTTTGTATCAGTTTTGCGATGGCGAGGTAGCTCAGATGGTTAGAGCGCATGATTCATAATCATGAGGTCGGCGGTTCAATCCCGCCTCTCGCTACTAGGTTAAAAAATTCATAAAAAAAGATAAGAGCTGGTGTTATTGTGAAATAATTACCGGCTTTTTTCTTTCTTCGTTATTCGTCTTGCCAAAGTTGAAAACTTTGGCAAATTACCGTTTATAGTATAATTTAATTGTAACTATTTAGCAACGTAGTTGCGTAATCTTTGTAGAAAATAGGTAACCTCCACACTACATAGGTGTTTGACACATCGTTACAAAGATTTCGCTGCTACGCACCTTTTGTTTTTCGTT
>DYQJ01000076.1 GCA_020719345.1 Draconibacterium orientale
GAACATATAAGGTTTATAAGTATTATCACTGGAAAAATTACAGTTCCGATTTTTTTATTTTATTAAAATATTTGTTGATTTATAATCTTGTTTTTATATATTTGCGAAAAATATTTAAACACAAGTATAATAATTAATTTTAATTTTTTTAATCACATGGAAAATAAAGAAAAAGTTTTAGAAACTCTAAAAGGTGCAGAAGACGCTCTTAGAATTGTTGACATCGTAGAAAAAACCGGTTTGGAAAAAAATGATGTGGAAAAAGTTATAAAGGTATTAAAGAAAGAAGACCTTATTTCTTCTCCTAAACGTTGTTTCTATCAATTGAAAGCGTAATTTTAATTCTAACTTTCCAAAAGCAGAGCTTTTGGAAAGCGTTTTATTACAAAAAAATGGCGATTATGCGAAAAATTATTACTTACAAAAATATTAACACCGAGTTTTTCAAACGAAATATATTGTACTGGGCGCAAAGTTTTTCGCATGTTGCATACTTAGAGTCTAACGCAGAATATAATAAGCAAACAGATAACAGCTTCACAAACTATCACACAATAGTTGCCATAGACAAAATCAGCGAACTGCAATATCATGACAAAAAAGATAACTTTTTGCGTCTGAAAGAGTATTATGAAACCCTTAAAGACTGGCTCTTTGGCTTTTTTACTTACGACCTAAAAAACGAGATAGAAAACTTAACTTCCGAAAACTTCGACGGCGTCCAGATGCCCGAAATAAACTTCTTTCAACCGAAGCTCATTTTTTTCATCGCTAATAATATCATTAAAGTAGAATATTTTAATGACTATACCCCACGTGTATTTGTTGAAAATATGGTTAAACAGATAAAAAATTTTCATCTTCCAACAGAAACAGAAATTAATCTGACCATGCAATCACGTATCAACAAAGACCAATACGTAGAAATAATAAATCAAATTAAAGAGCATATCAAACGCGGAGATATATACGAGATGAACTATTGCTTCGAGTTCTTTGCCGAAAACGTCTATATTAGCCCGGCAACAGTCTTTTATCAATTAAACAAAATTTCGCCGATGCCTTTTTCTTGTTTTTATAAACTCTACGACAAATCGTTAATATCAGCGAGTCCCGAACGTTTTTTGTTAAAAAAAGAACGCCAAATTATCTCCCAACCTATAAAAGGAACTATCAAACGCGGCGAAACCCCTGAACAAGACCAAATAAACAGAAATCTCTTACTCAACAACCCGAAAGAACGTTCCGAAAACGTGATGATAGTAGACCTTGTAAGAAACGATTTATCTAAGAATGCCGAACAAGGAAGCGTCAAAGTTCTGGAACTTTTTGGTATTTATAGCTTCAGTACTTTGCATCAAATGATATCTACAATAGGTTGTACAATCGCCAATGGCTCACATTTTGTAGATACAATAAGAGACTGCTTCCCGATGGGATCCATGACCGGAGCACCTAAAGTACGGGCAATGGAGTTGATAGAAAAATACGAACTGACTAAACGTGGACTCTACTCCGGAGCAGTAGGATATATTACAGCTTACGCTAATTTTGACTTTAACGTAGTGATACGTAGTCTGTTATACAACCGACAAAGAAAATATTTGTCATATATGGTAGGCAGTGCCATCACAAGCGAATCGATAGCCGAGCAAGAATATGAAGAATGCTTATTGAAAGCTAAAACAATGAAAAATCTGTTTCAGAAATAATTTTTATTATGAATAAAAAAAAAATATGAAAAAAGATTAATCTAAGATAAAAATTTTTATATTTGTGCGACAAAGAAATTAGAGAGTTATAAAAAATGGAATTTAATATAGACAAAATATATAAAGATAAACGAAAAGGTGGTGATATAATCTGTTCATATATAGGAGATATCAGCGGTGAACTGATATATGAGACCCTTGAAAAAATAGAGATATTACTCACAGACCGAGACGAGGACCCTAAGGTAGTAAAAAAAGTTTACAACGTCCTGGTGGAAGCTTTGCAAAATTTGTTTCATCACCTTGAGATGCCAGATGATAATTTCCAATACAATGGACAACCAAATAAAAGTTTTGTCATCTTCATCTTTATAAAAATAAACAATTTTGCCTATCGGCTAACTACGTGCAACTTTATCAGACGAGAGCGAAAACATTTTTTGAAAGATAGAATAAACCAAATTAACTTCCTTACAAAAGAGGAACTAAAAGAACTATATAAACAAGTATTAAACAATGACCAATTCTCTAACAAAGGAGGAGGAGGAATCGGTATGATAGACATAGCAAGAAAAACAGGAAATAAAATAGAGTACAATTTCGTGGACTACAACAACAAGTACTCTTTTTTCAACTTAGATATAATAGTAACGTAATTTAATATAAACAAATAAAAAGGTATTAAAAAATGGATCCAATTAACAAAGAAGGTACACCAAAGACCCCTACTGTGATTTTCGACGCAGACAAAGGTAAAGTAGAGATACGTGGACGATCTATACCTGAGAACTCCATAGAATTTTATAAACCTTTAGTGGACTGGTTAGATAGATATGCTGACGAAGCAAAAGGAAATACAGAGGTAAATATACAATTAGAATATTTTAATACTAGCTCCTCTAAATGTATATTAGATGTGTTTAAAAAATTAGAAGCTGTGCATAAGAAAGAAGGCAGAGAAGTAGTAATTAATTGGTATTACGAAGAAGATGACGAAGACATGCTCGAAGCAGGAGAAGATTATCAATCTATCTTGAAGATACCTTTCAAAATGATTGAAATACAAGAATAATAAATATTCACAACTCCTGGCACAACAAAAATATTGTGCCACAAATTTTGGCTGACTGTTGTGAGATATCGCAGCACTCTAAAATTTGTGGCTTTTTTCATGTACTAATTAGATTATTTTTTATTTATAAACATTCACTCAATAAAATATGATAAACTCAATTATTTCTAAATTAACTAAGTACATAGACAGCATAGAAACAGCTGCAATACTTATTTTTGCCGCCGGAACTTTCCTGCTCACAAATGAGACACAGCACGCTATGACTATAACTAAAATCGGATTAATTATTCTGATGTCAATATATACTATCATGGCGTTGCAAAGACAATTAGAGACCGAATCATTCTATCAACTACTCAACCGAAAAATACTATGGATGTCACTCGCAACAGCAATACTCGGTATTTTCCTTAAATTCCAATCAGACCAAAAATCAAGCACAGCACTTCTAATCGGTATTATTACAATACCTATTGCCATAAGTATTAGTCTTTTGATAACAAAAAAACAACAACTAAAAATCAATTACAAAATGATAACACGTAGTATATTAATTTTTGTTGTTAGCTTATTCATTTATACATTATAATAATTATTAATAATTTGATAACATGAACACTGATTTATTAAATAAAATATTTGCGATTTGCATAGAAGAATATCATCGTCACGAAGACGTTAATATGAAATGCCCAGAAAATAATGACCCAGATAACATAGAAAAAATATTGTACAAAAAATGCTGGATAGACACCGTACAATGGCACTTAGAAGATATAATACGTGATGTTAATATCGAGCCGACTGAAGCACTAAATATAAAAAGAAAAATAGATGTCTCAAACCAACACCGAACAGATTTGGTAGAACAAATTGATGAATACATCTATCATAAATTTGCCACCACAGATGTAAAAAATGATGCCCGAATAAATACGGAGACACCCGCATGGGCTATAGACAGACTCGCCATACTTAATTTGAAAATATATCACATGAAACAAGAAACAACGCGTACAAACTGTTCCGATTCGCACTTACAAAAATGTACAGATAAACTTAATATATTGCTTCAACAAAAAATAGACCTCTCAAAAGCTATAGATATGTTATTGAACGACTTACTAAACGGCGACTGTATAGCCAAAACCTATAAACAAATGAAAATGTACAACGACCCTGAACTGAATCCTATATTAAGAAAAAATATTCATAATAATTGCGAAAATTAAAAATATTTATTTACTTTGTTTTTTATAAACAAATTTGTAGTTCGTAAAACTTGGTTTGTACTTTGTTTAATCTTTTTTTTGATTGTAGTATTTATTTTTAACATATTTTTAACATGAAACGAAGATTTAGAATCACTATATTGATACGTATAACTGCAGTATTTTTACTGCTCGGAGTAGTCGTCCTTACTGCGAATATGATATTGTACAACGGATTTAGTAATAATCTGAGAGCAAATAAAGAAGTAGAAGAAATTTACACCCCGTCAATAGAAACTATTAATCATATGATAACGATGATAAAAGATAGTAAGATGTTGATACAGAACTGGGTATTTGTGGACAAATCTACCACTTCGCCCGACAAAGAACGACTGATTAAACTCCACGAAGAAACATATCCACAATTAAAAAAGGACATCATCTACCTCGTAGAGAAGTGGCAAACCGAAGAATCTAATTTATACTTTGATATAACATCTTCTATTGACTCGTTGTTTATTAAGCACGAAGAAATAATGGACAAATTAGACGAATTTGAAGATTATAATGACCTTTTTGTCATCGTGCCTATTCAGATGCAAGTCTCCGGACAAGGTGATATTATTACCCACACAGAAAGAGTCCTCTTAAATCTAAACAAACTATCATATCTACAAAATGATTACATCAGAAAGTATAATTCCGAACTGGAGATAACTTTTTTGAAATATCAAAAATATATGCTCTGGATACCGATAATAATTATCATACTCCTGTTAATCACAGCAATAACTATTTTTAATTCCCTTATAAAACCTATCAATAAGATTAAAGATATTCTAAATCTTATGGGAAGCGGAGTATTGCCCGAAGTAAAAGAAGAATCGCGAGCCGACGAAATAGGCGAAATGTCTATTGCTTTAAATCAACTCGTGGAAGGTTTAAAAACAACTTCCGGATTTGCGCTAAAAATCGGCGAAGGAGAATTTCAAACAGCATATCAACCACTAAGTGACGAAGACGTGCTTGGTAATTCCCTACTTTTGATGAGACAAAATTTGATTAATGCAAACAATGAAGCCGAATTACGAAAAATAGAAAACCTACAACGAAGCTGGTCATCACAAGGAATAGCTGAATTTGGCGAACTATTGCGGAACAATAGCGAAAATCTGGAAGAATTGGCGAGTAGTGTTATTTTCAAATTAGTTAGATATCTTGACGCTTGTATCGGAGGACTATTTATTTTGAATAATGAAAATGAAGAAGATAAACATTTATATCTCGCCGCTTTTTACGCATACGACAGACATAAATTCATACAAAAAAGAATAGAAATAGGAGAAAATCTCGTGGGACAATGTTTTCAAGAAAACGAAACCGTATATTTAACTGATGTCCCAGAAGATTACGTACATATAGTATCCGGACTCGGTGATGACAACCCAAAAAGTATTTTGATTGTCCCGCTAAAAGTAAACGAACAAACTTTCGGAGTAGTAGAAATTGCCTCTTTTAAAAATATTGAACCTTATCAAGTAGAGTTTGTTGAAAAAATTGGTGAAACAATTGCATCGTCTATCTCTTCTGTGAAGATTAATTTGAAAACTTCTAAACTGCTCGCTGAATCGCATGAAAAATCGGAACGACTCGCAAAACAAGAAGAAGCGGTAAGAAAAAATATCTCCGAAATGGAAGCCACGATTAAAAAATTAGATGAAGATTTTAAAAACGAGAAAGACAAATCTGTCAAATTAGAAAAAGACCAAATCGCTAACATTAACAGATACGAACAAAGGTTAAAAGAAAACGACTTAGAACTAAAAAAATACAGCTATAATCTCAATAACCTCTTCCTCGCTGTAAACAATTCTTTTGGATACTACGAGTTTGATGCCATCTCGCAATATACAAATGTGAACGGAACTTTTCTTAAGATGACCGAACTTGCTAAAATTGACATCATCGGTAAAAAACACCAACAGTTTGCCGCAAAAGAACTCTTAAACACCGGAATATACGACAAGATATGGGAGAGTATGAAAAACGGTAAACATTTTGCCTCGCTGAATAAATATATTTTCAACGGACAAACAAAAGTCTTTTACGAAACTTTTACTCCTATCAAAGATAATGAAAACAATCTTGCTAAGGTAATTGTTATTTCCATAGATGAAAGCTTACAGAAAAAACAGCAAGCTTATTAAACATTTTAAATTTTTATAACATGAAATATAACGTTTTTTTATTATTAGGATTTATCTTTTTGGCTATTTTCTCTGCATCCTCGCAAGATTCTAAATGGAGTGGAAAGTTCTCACTCGGTGGCTCTTACTACAAAGGTAATGTTAGTAAGACTGATATCCGCTCAGACGGAGCAGTTAGTCACAGAGACTCTACTTTTGAATTCTCCTCCGATTACCGAACTATTTATGGAAGAAATGGAACAACAGAAAATAACCGTGAGTTTTCTTCTACTGTAAAATTTGACTGGCTCCCCTTTGCATACGTCTTCCCATTCTTAGCTTTTGAAAATTACAGTAATATTTATAAAGGTTATGACCTGCGACTTAGCGGACTCGCGGGAGCTAAATTTAAAATTTATAAAACTAAGATAACTGACATCTCGCTTAGCGCCGCCGCATTGTACAGTATTGAAGATTACACTCTTCCTAAAGACCCTAAAGATGTAGTAAAACCTAATTCCGAACTTTTTAGACTCTCAATAAGACCTAAGATAGTTCAAAAACTCGGCGAAAACGTCACTTTTAGACATACTACTTATTATCAACCAAATACAAAAGATTTCAATGATTATATATTAGAAAGTAAAACAACAATCTCTAACAAATTGACTAATATTTTGTCAATGGATTTAACTTTTGAGTATGACTATGTCAGCTCGCCGCCATCTTCTGATATCGTAAAAGAAGATATAGCATTAATTATTTCTTTAATTATTAAATTAAACTAATTTATTTATACCAATAGTTGTGAAAATATACCAAAAATATTCGTTACAAACCAAAAAGATACTTATATTGTTGATAATAACAATGTTAGTAACTATGGTATTGTTATTCTCCCTCTTTTTTCTACACAAAATACAAAAAACAGAGCAGTATAACACGAATATGTATAAACTCAAAACTGTATATTTAAAAATAAATAAGACGACAGAACGACTGCTCATCTCACAAATATACCCTGCTAATTTTTACTCTTCCGAAATAGCAATATATGCGGCAGACTTTTTTGTTTTAATAAACGAGTTTAACGAGAATATGAAAATTATAGAAGCCGATGACAGAACAGAACAATTCAAAACTAATAACGAGATACTAAAAATTTATGAAAATATAGATAATTACAAGACTAAGCTAACTGAAATATTGTTGTTGAAACAAAAAATAGGTAATTTAAACAATGGAATTATCAAAAATATTATGCTTGCCAAAAAAGAAATTATTGTCATCACGCAAGACATCGCTTTTGAGAAACCGCTTAAAGACAAGATATTAGAACTTTTTATCATCCAAGAAAACTTCGAAAATTCTGTCTTCACTAATAATCTTGACAACTTTAATAAAATATATCAAGAAGTATATAATCACATTATCAGCAGCGACGCAAACAATTTATATCAAAAATATTTGTACACAAAAACGCTCGACTATCTCTCCGAGTTTAGAAGTGCTTTTAATTTATTAGTAGAAAAGAAAATAGAAATAGGTTTATCAGAAACAGAAGGACATCTCGGCAAACTCAAAGATATTAAAAACTTCTCAGAAACAAATATTGATGATTTAATAGAAAGTGTTAATAATCAGAGCAGCTTTCATATATTTAAACTTTTCATTTCTTATATTATTGTCGCCTTGATAATTATTGTTATCTTTTTTATTGTGATATATAAAATCTCCAAATATTATGACAATAACATTACATCTATCAAAGAAAAAATTGACAAACTTGCTGCCGGCGAAATTATTGACAACGAAGATATTAATACTTCGCAAGAATTTGAAAATATATATGAAAAATTATACAAAATAAGTGAAACCATAGAACGCAAAAACGAGTTTACAAAAAATATCATAAACGGCGATTTTAAATCTAAATTAATAACAGCCGGAAATAATGATGTGCTTGGAAATTCACTCATAGAATTGAATAATAATCTAAACCTAAAAGAAGAAAACGCTTATAATTTGAAAAATGCCGACGACATACTCGACTGGAAAACGCATGGACTCGCTAAATTTGGTGAGGTAATGAGACGAAATACTGAAAACCTACAGAACCTCTCGAAAGAAGTAATACGAAATTTGATTGAATATGTCAACGCTGTCCAAGGCGGATTTTATATATACAATAATGAAAATCAAAACAATGTATTCTTGGAGCTAACAGCTTATTACGCATTCGGAAAAGAAAAAATTGCTAATCAACAAATCAATTTGCACGAAGGACTGATAGGAACATGCGCCGTAGAACGTAATAAATTCTACTTCGAAGAAATACCCGACAATTATATTTATATGACATCCGGATTTGGACAAGCAAAACCTAAAAGCTTGATAATATTACCGCTGACAATAGATAAAATTGTGTACGGAGTGATAGAACTATCCTCGCTAAATCCTTTAAAAGATTATGAAATTGACTTCCTCGAAAAACTCGCCGAAGACATAGCAATTACCGTATCCTATGTTAAAATAAATGACGAAACAGCCAGATTCCTGAAGATGAGTGAACGACAAACGCGCAAACTCCTTAGAAAACAACACGAACTTTTAGAACAAATTAAAGCCGAAGAAGAAAAATATGAAGTACTAAACAAAAAAATCCTTAAAAAAGAACAAATTGTGATGATTAAAGACGAACTTATTAATGAAAAAACACGCGAAATTCTTAGACTTAATAAAATCATCCGAGAACGAGATACCGAAATAGAAAAAATTAAGGAAGACTTTAGAAATTTGCAGTTCACAGGAGATGATTTCTTCAATAAAGTGAAAAAAGAACGTAATGAACTCAAAAATAAGATTAGCATATTAGAAAGTGAAATCTCTAAAATTAAAGATATTGACAAACAATAATTTAGTGATTAATATTAAACTCAAAATAAATGATTAATTTCAACTCGTTACAAACAAGACTCGTTATAGTCGCAAGCTTTTTTGCGATAATTATTATTACTGCAATTATTGTTTTCTATGTCAATTTTTACATAAATAACAATAACGACAGAATAGTTAGCGAACTAAAAATAGAAACAGAAAAACAAGCAATACAAATACAAGCTTACATAGAAAAAAATATAAGTGCATCACTTGTTATAGCAAGCACATTTGAACAATATGAAAAAATCCCCCCTGAAAAAAGAAGAAATACTTTTCATAACATGTTGCATAACAACATCAAACAAAATGACGACTTCTTTGCCATCTGGACTAAATTCAAACCTTTTACAATTGACAATCTGGACACCATTTTTAGACACAAACTATTCGGAACAAATGGACAATATATAAAGTGCTTTTACAGACAAAAATCGGAAATTGTAGAAAAAGAAATTAAAGTACAAGACGAAATAGAGTTTGAGAAGGAAAATTATATTAAAATTTTCCACGACAACATTAAGTCTAATATCAAAGCCCCGGTGCTTAACAGATACACTCCTTCTTTTATTGACTCTTCATATCTTATTTCCATATACTCGGCTATCTATTCGGACAGCAAATTCATCGGTATTGTCGGAATAGATATTAATGTGGAAAAAGTTGTGGCTACTTCTAAAAATAAAATTAACACAGGAAATTATTACATACTCGATGAAAATCAAAATATTGTATATTCTAAAAATAAAAAATACATAAGTAAAAATTTCAAAAACATACATACTAATTTCTATTCTAATTACAACATAGAATATAATCTCGCCGAAGGAAATACTGTGATTATTAATGAAAAATTCCTTAATGACGACAAAAATTCCAAAATATTATTTGTCCCGCTAAATATAGATAAATCTAAACAAAACTGGGCGCTCGTGAGGGTTATTAATGAAGATGACATCGTCTTCTCCAATTATCAAATATGGATAAGCACTATGATTATCGCAATTATATTTTTCTTATTAACTGTAATAATTATTATACTAATAACAAAATCGCTACGAGACGTGCTACAAGTATTCATTCGCCTGATAGAAAATTTAAAAAAAGGTATTTTTATTTTTAAAGATAAAAAATTAGACAGACTATCATCATCAGAAATGAAAAATATTAAGTCAATGATAGATGAAATGGGAAGCCAATTGACTAAATTAGAAGAATATGCGATGGAGATAAAAAACGGAAACCTCGAAGCTAATTATACCTTGCTCAGTCCGGAAGACAGAATAGGACACTCGCTTATGAACATGAGAGTCAATCTCATAGAAAACAAAAAAATCTTCGAGAAACGAGAAAAAGAAGATGCCACAATTAAATGGATAAGCGACAGCATCGCCGACTTTGGAATTATTCTCAGACGAAACATTGGAGACTTTGATACGCTTACTTTTGAGGTCATCAGCAATCTCGTTAAATATCTTAATGCCGTACAAGGAGGAATTTTTACTTACAACGACGACGACAAAAATAATATTTTCCTCGAACTCGCAGCTTTATTTGCTTATAACAGAAGACGTTACGAAACTAAACGTATTAAAATAGGAGACGGACTATTAGGAACTTGCGCATTAGAGAAAAAAATTATTCATCTCAAAAAAATACCCGATAACTATGTAGAATTCTCCTCCGGACTCGGCACAGCGAAACCTAAAACAGCCATAATTGTCCCACTCGTATATAACGACAACATATACGGAGTATTTGAAATTGCTAAACTTGACTTCTTCCTCGAACCCGAAATAGAGTTTGTTGAAAAAGTGGCAGAAAGTATAGCATCATCTTTTGCCTCCGAAAAAATTAGCAGTCAAACTAATAAGATGCTCGAAAAAGCTAATTTTAGATACGAACAAATGTTAAAATACGAAAACAACCTAAGCATAAAATTTGACAAACTCCAAGAAAATTTTAATAAACTTACTAAAATTGATGCCGAAAAAAATAACGTCATCAATGCACTCAACGAAATTGTACTAAATCTTGAATTTGACGAAAGCTTTAAAGTTATACGTATTAACAGCAATTTCCTTAGATATATACGACAATCGTATGAAGAAGCAATGTCTAAAAACTATTACGAACTTTTTGATATAGAACTCCTTAGCTTCGAAGAACATTCCCGAAGAATTGCTAATCTCCGAAACGGACACAAGCAAGATTTTATCTTGAAACTATCTATACAAGAAACCGATAAATGGCTAAAATGTATATTCAATCCTATTTATGATGCCGACAGAAAAATTAGTCACTTCATTCTCCTCGCTTTTGACCATACCGAGTTCATTAAAAAAGACAAAGACATTATTAAAATCAACGAAGAACTGCAAACCAAAATTGAACATATTAATATTATGGAAATAGAAATAGAAAATATTTTCAACGAAATGACAGAATCCAAAAACGAAATAGAGAAACTTAATAAAGACAAAAATAACCTATACGTAGAAATAGAAAAACAAGAAGAACGGCTAGAATTTTATAAGAAAGAATTAGAAAAACGTATGAATAGATTTAAAAAAATAGAAGACAAACTAAAAGAAAAAAATAAATTATTAGAAGAAGAACTAAAAAAATTCAAAAATTAATATCATATAACATGAACAAACCTTTAATTTTGATTTCAAATGATGACAGTATTTTTTCGCAAGGAATTAATATACTCGTAGAAGTGGCTAAAAAATTCGGCGAAGTGATAGTAGTTGCACCGGACAGTCCTCAATCTGCTAAATCTAATGCACTGACCCTCGAAATTCCACTTTTCGTTAGAGAAATAGATATTTTCGAAGACGTAAAAGCTTACAAATGCTCGGGAACGCCGGCAGACTGTGTTAAAATTGCTATCAACCAAATCTTAAAACGAAAACCTGACTTAGTACTGTCAGGTATTAATCACGGTTCTAATACATCTGTAAATATTTTATACTCAGGGACAGTCGCCGCCGCAATGGAAGGTTGTATCCATGAAATTAATTCCATTGCTTTTTCTATAACTACTTACGATACCAACATTGATTTTGAACTCGCTAAAAATCACTGCGAAAAAATAATTAAATATGTGATGGAAAATAATCTGGAAAACGGAACTTGTCTGAACGTCAATATCCCTCACATAAAATTACATGACTCTAAAGGAATAAAAGTATGCCGACAAACAAAAGGAATGTGGGCAGAAGAATTTGAAAAACGAACTCATCCAAGAAACAACAGAGATTACTACTGGATAACCGGAACTTTTGTCAATCTCGCAAAAGACGAAACCGACAATGATATATGGGCTGTCAAAAATAACTACACCGCAGTAGTTCCTATTAAAATTGACCTAACTAATTATCTTGAAATCAATAGAATAAAAAGTGTATTAGAAACAGAACATTATTTATGAAAATAACTTTAGAAATTTTGGGAGACCAACAACGAGAAGGAATCTTGAACTTGAAAAAATATTTGGAAAATGCTAATATTGACGACATGGAAGATATCCAAATATATCAAACAGCACCTCAAAAAGGTGAAATGAGCAGCGGAACTTTAACTAATAAAATATCGGCTACACTTGAAGCTACAGATTTATCTGCAACTGAATTAGCTACAACGTTGTTAAAATATGCAAATATCTTTAATACAGACATATCTTTAAAAGACGATAATAATAATGAAGTGCTTATAAACAATAACTTAACAAAAAATGAAATAACACTACTATTTTCTAAATTTACATCTTCTTAAAAATTATAATCATGCGAACACACAAAGAGATAGACCTGGAATTAGAAAAACTTTTGTCGCTGATGAAAATAGAACGTGATACAGACTTGTCCGAATATAAAGCAAAAATGTTTGGAAGGTCACTAATTGAAAGACGACAAGACGGCGTCTGCTGGTACCCTGTAAAATTAGAAAAAACACTATATGATGCAGGAGAACGACTCATCGTTAAAATATCGCGAAACCGAGAACATAAGCATCTGCATCTCTTTCAAAACGGAAAACTAATAAGCTTATTTTCTACTGCCGACCAAAATACAGAATCCGAAGAAACAATTACCGGAGTAGTAAATCAAGTCAGAGACAACGAAATGACAATTAGCATCAACGGAGACGATTTTCCAGACTGGATAGAAGACGGTAAACTCGGAGTCCAACTCCTGTTCGACGAAAATTCTTACAAAGAGATGGAAACAGCAATTAAAAACCTATTATCTACAAAAGAAGAACGAATAACTTTTTTGAAACGAGTAATACTCGGCGATGAACAAGCTCGATTCAACGAAAATTCTCTTATCAAAAATCATTATCTTAACGAGAGTCAAAATCGCGCCCTCAATCTTGTAAACAACGCAGTAGATTTAGCAATAATACATGGACCACCCGGAACAGGAAAAACAACTACATTGATTCAGACTATTTTACATACCTTGAAAAATCAAACACAAGTATTAGTAACAGCACCAAGCAATGCAGCAACAGATTTACTGGTAGAAAAACTTGTAGAACAAGGAGTTAGCGTCCTTCGTATAGGACATCCGGCACGTGTGAACGAAACCGTTATGAACACTACATTAGATGCTCGCATAACACAACATCTTAGCTACAAAGATTTAAAAACCATACGAAAAAAAAGTGAAGAACTGCATAAGATGGCGCTAAAATACAAACGAAATTATGGACCCGAAGAAAGAGAGCAAAGAAGACTACTCTTACAAGAAGCCAGAAAGATGAATGACGAAGCTAAACGTTTAATCAATTATATCACTGATGATATTATAAACAAATCCAGAGTCATAGCAACAACAATGGTCAGCGTTTCTAATCAAATTTTGAAAACAAAAACTTTTGACACCGTATTTATTGACGAAGCAGCACAAGGATTAGAAGCAGCTACATGGATAGCAATTTTAAAAGCCAAACGTGTTATCCTCGCAGGAGACCACTGTCAACTCCCGCCTACTGTAAAGTCTTTAGAAGCAGCTAAACAAGGACTGGAACGAACACTCTTTGAAAAAGCCATTCAACGCAATGACGCCGCCGATGTTATGTTGCAGGAACAATACCGTATGCACAAAAATATCATGGAATTTTCAAACCGCTTTTTTTACAATTCTCAATTATTAGCACATAATTCTATCGCCGAACTAAAATTTTTTGAGGAAGACAACCCATTAGAATTTATTGATACTGCCGGATGCGGATACTTTGAACAAACAGAAATAGAAACACACAGCACATACAATAAAGAAGAAACACAAATACTTTGCAAACATTTAATATTATACATTGACGAATTAGAGCATAGAGGAATTTTTGAAGACGTTAATAACATCGGAATTATATCGCCTTATAAATCACAAGTAAAAATTTTGCAAGAAATAATAGCAAACGCAGAAATAACATTAACAGCACGACAAAAAATTTCTATAAACACAGTAGACTCTTTCCAAGGACAAGAACGAGATATTATTTATATTAGTCTGGTAAGGTCAAATGAAAAAGCAGAAATAGGATTCCTCGCAGACACGCGACGTATGAACGTAGCAATGACAAGAGCCAAACGAAAACTCGTCATTTTTGGAGACAGCGCAACTATAACTTCGCACAAATTCTACGACAATTTTATTGATTATATTAACGAAATAAATTGTTATAAAACCGCTTACGAATATATCTATTTGTAAATTTTTTACCACAAAGAAATGAAAGGAATGAAAGAAATTTTTGTAACTATTTAGCAACGTAGTTGCGTAATCTTTGTAGAAAATAGGTAACCT
>DYQJ01000312.1 GCA_020719345.1 Draconibacterium orientale
TTTTCATATAAATTAGGATAAGTATTATCACTGGAAAAATTACAGTTCCAAAAATTTCATTAAAAAAAATATCTTTGTGCAACCTTTTATATCAAAATAGCATTATATAAATAATTAGTTAATTTGAAAATTTAAAATTACGAAATTGGACAAGGAAACTCAAGAACTGATAAAGAAGTGTCTGAAATCGGACAGCAAAAGCACAAAAATGCTGTACGACACTCACAAAAGTATGATGTTTGGGGTTTGTTTGCGATATGCAAGCAACCGAGACGAAGCTAAAGATTTGTTGCAAGAAGGGTTTATTAAAGTATTTGCCGAACTGCATAATTACAAACCTATAGCTCCTCTGGGCGCATGGATGCGAAAAATACAAGTTAATATCTGTCTGATGCACCTAAGAACTAAGAAGATGCAATTCACTGACTTAGAACACTTGCCACAAACGTATGTCGCAGAGCAAGATATATTTAGCGAACTCGGTGAACAAGAACTTATTAGAATGATACAGAATTTACCCGAAGGATATAGAGCAATATTCAACCTCTATGTCATAGAAGGATACTCGCATGTAGAAATTGCCGAACTACTCGGTATTTCGGAAGGAACATCTAAATCGCAACTCTCACGTGCAAGAGCTATTTTACAAAAAATGATTGTTAAAAATGTTAATTCGTAAGATTATGAGCAAAGATTTACACAACAACTTAGACGACTTTTTTAGAAATTCACTTAATCAATACGGCGAAGACCCACCGGATGAACTATGGGTAGAATTAGAGAAAAAAATAGCAGTAAAACCCAGAAGATTAGACGCCATTAAAAAATACAGCAAACATCTAATTCTGGCTTCTACTATCGCCTCGATTTTGTCAATATTTTATTTATTATATACCAAAATAAATAATATATCGGAACAATTAGACCAAAACACTAAACTTATTTTTTCCTTAAAAATAGAAAACGACTCATTGAAATATATGATTAAAAATAAACAAGTTGATACAATATATATGACTCAAATAGTTAATAAAAACTATTATATAGATAATAAAAATCCAGACAGCAAAGTTGCAGATAACAAAATTGCGGATAATAAAGTTGCGGATAATAAAGTTGTTGATAACAAAGTTGCGGATAACAAAATTGTTGATAATAAAGTTGCAGATAACAAAGTTGCGGATAATAAAGTTGTTGATAATAAAGTTGCAGAACAAACAGATATTCAATTACTTGGAAAATCGGATAGCTTATTTAATTATCTTGCGGACTTGGATAGCACGAAGATTGTATCAGCCGAGCTAATTAAATCGGACAGCACAATAAATATTAATGAAGATATAAAATTTAAAGAAGTCACTGCAAGCAACAAAAAAACAAATAAACGACATGCAAGTCATAAATTTAATCTTTTCGCTTGGCTAAAAATTAATAAAGCTGCCGATGCAACAAAAGAAAATAAAGATATTTCTAATGATGCTGATGCTAAAATTGTTGCTAATAATAATCTTATACCTGATAGCAAAGAAGCGAAATCAGATAAGGAAACGACTAAAACTGACATAAAAGAGGAAAAGAATTTTGCCAAAAAAGAATCTAAATCGGAGAAAGAATTTACAGAATTTGAAAAAAGTATCTTAAAAAATCGTTTTTCAGTGGGGTTTCAATCTTCCAATATTTTTAATAATAATAAAAAACGTATTCAACAACAGAATATACATTTTCCTAATGCTGACAAAAACATTCGTCATTTGTCTTATGAAAATGCTGTAACCGGTAGCGTTATTATTAGTTCGCGAATAGAGATATTTACTGCGGTTAATTATGTAGTAAGCAAAGATATAACTAATAATTTTGTAGAATTAAATTCCCGTTATGACTCACTTTCCAATCCGCATTCGGAGTTGGTAATAACTAAATATGAGGTAAACATATCAAATATGTATGGCAACAGTGTGGCAATTTTTGACATCGCACAACATAGAAATAGTGATTTTAATCAAAAAATTAATGCTAATATAATTACTCAATTACAAACTCAAGAAATATCTATTCCGCTGATAATCAAGTATCGGTTGATAAAAAACAAAATAGGTGTCACGTTAAATGCCGGAGTAGAGAGCAGTTTTTTAATCAATAAACACGAGTCCTTGATAGATGTGCATGTTAAAAACATGGGATATTTTGTAGGTAAACAAGCGCTAATTTCTTCGCCGATGTTTATGAAAACCAACTACAGCTACTCACTCGGCTTTGATACTTACTACCGTCTTCAAAAGATGAACTTTTATATAACTCCATCTTTTAAACAAGCACTCAATAATTTTAATATAGATAACAGTTTGATTTTTAAGCCGTATCGTTTCTCTATTGCTGCTGGTATGCAAATATATTTTTAAGATAAAATTATTTGTAACTATTTAGCAACGTAGTTTCGTAATCTTTGTAGAATTTTGTTTTTTCGTTTTTTTTCTACAAAGATGACGCAACTACGTTACTATACTCAAAACGGTTATAATTTTAACTTTTATTTTTATCTAATTGTTTTGTAATTAAAACTTTGCCAAAGTTGCCGTTTATTACGCTAATATTATTTCTTGTTCTTTTTGCCATTGCGGGTTTACTATACATAAAAATATAAGTTCCTCATTGAAAGGATTTTCTATGTGTTGGACAGCATTAGCCGGAATAAAAATAGCATCTCCTTTTTGCACGTTTCGGTGTTGTTCTTCAATATACATAATTCCTTTTCCTTGTAAAATATAATATACCTCCGTAGCTTCAAGTTTATGAGGTAGCGATTTGGAATGTGGCAACAACTTAGCATGTGCTAAGCTGTAAGAAATATTTAGTTTGTCATTATCAGGATGTAACAACTGTTGTAGTATTGACAAATCTGACGCCACTATTTGTTGTGTGTTTTCAAGATTTTTTATAAGCATAAGATTTTTTTTTATAAATTAAAGATTTATTTAATGTCAAAACGTAGTCCTGCATAAAAGCTTCGTCCCATTAGAGGTCCCCAGATGATAGAGGCATCAAAATATTCGCCGAATGGGTCTTCAGCTCCGATGATACTTTTGTGCTGCGTAAAATTAGTTATATTTTCGCATCCAAAATAGAGTTCTAATTTCTTAAAATTTCTTGTTATTTGTGAATGTAAAATATAAAAAGCCGGCGATTTTTTGGCATCTTTCATTTGTAAGTTACCATATTTTAAAATAATTACTCAAAAAG
>DYQJ01000313.1 GCA_020719345.1 Draconibacterium orientale
ATTTATTTTGGCACAAATATATAAATTTATCACTTAAAAAATTACAGTTCCAAATTATTTGTAGAGAAGTTATTAATCAAATAATGTGTAATTTATTTTTAGATATGAATTGCATAGCTGATAAATATAATATTACGGTGGAAAAACTAAACCAAATAACTAATTTTGCCGAAGAAAATTTGCAAGAATTCATCAACGACAATCTTATTAGCTTTAATAACAACATATTAAATATTTCTAAAGACGCTATGATTATTGTACGTAATATTGCCATGCTTTTTGACCCAATGTTAAAAAATAATAATAATTTATATTCTAAAACTATTTGAAATGACTTTATACACCGACAATTTGATACTCGGAGCAGGACTGACTGGACTGACAACCGCTTTTTATCTGAACAAACATAACCAAAAATTCGTCTTATTAGAAAAAACTAATCGCTACGGAGGAGTTATCAAAACTATTACCGAAAACGAATTTGTTTATGAAACAGGTCCAAACACTGGAGTATTAGCAACACAGGAGACCGCCGAACTATTTGAAGACCTTGATTGTGAAATTATTACTGCCAATGATAATGTGAAAAAAAGATATATTCTTAAAAATAATTGCTGGCACGCACTTCCTTCCGGAATTCTCTCTGCCATCGGAACTCCACTTTTTGATTTTAAAGATAAAATTAAAATCCTCGCCGAACCATTTAGAAAACCCGGACAAAACCCTGAAGAAACTCTTGCACAATTAGTATTACGAAGAATGGGAAAAACTTTTCTTGATTATGCAATAGACCCATTTATTCTCGGAGTATATGCCGGAGACCCTAACTTATTGATTACTAAATACGCATTCCCTAAACTCTATAACTTAGAACAAAAATACGGAAGCTTTATTAAAGGACAACTAAAAAAATCTAAAGAACACAAAACCGAAAGAGACAAAAAAGCTACCCGAAAAGTATTCTCTGCCAAAAACTGCTTGCAAACTTTTATAGATAATATTTATCTTAACATAAAATCTCAAAATATTTTTTTTAATACGCAAGACATAAAAATATACAACCTATCTGACACCAATAACGAGAATCAACGATTTAAAATAATCTTTGCATCTGACAATCAAAAATATGAAATCGTAACGAAAAATTTAATTACAACTACGCCAAGCAACACATTAAAAGATATTTTAATCTTTAATGAACTCCAAACTTTTGAAAAAATAGAAAAACTAAAGTATGCGAAAGTTGCACAAATAACTATCGGATTCAAAGACTGGAAAGGTATAAAATTAGACGGATTCGGCGGACTAATTCCCTTTTGCGAGAACAAAAATATACTCGGCGCATTATATATGTCGTCGCTTTTTGATAATAGAGCGCCAAAAAATGGTGCCTTACTATCAGTATTTACCGGAGGAATCCGTAGAGAAGATATTTATAATCTTAATGATAATCAATTAATTGACAGCACAGCAAAAGATTTTATGCAACTTTTTAAACTCAACGATTTTAATCCCGACATCTTAAAAATAAACCGCTACCAAAATGCAATACCACAATACAGCTACGAAAGCCACGACAAAATTAATGCAATTAATTTTTTACAAAATAAATATTCCGGATTATATATTGCAGGAAATATAGCAGACGGAATAGGAATGGCAGATAGAATTAAGCAAGCAAAAAATATTGTTAATATAATAATTTTGAAAAATAATTTGTAAAAATAATTTTTTTTTTATTTTTGCACAATATTGTTGTTTAATATAAAAAATTGGAACATGAGAACAGAACAAATTGCATATATTATTTCAAAAACTACAAACCCGGAAGTAGCGTTTAGAGATAATTTTAATTTAGAAGTGATAGAAACCATATCCGCATTTGCAAATCTCAAAGGAGGAACTGTGTATATTGGTATCAACGAAACCGGAAATTTCAATAATGATTTTCGTGTAAACGACCAAGAAATAGAAATTATTATTGATAAAATAAAGAAAAAGACGCAACCCGCAGTGGACATTAACGTAGAGATTATTGAAGTGCAGAATAATAAAATCTTAGAAATAAACGTCTTAGAGTCCACAATAAAACCCGTATCTTGTAAAGGAATATATTTAAAACGAATTAATAATTCTAATCAAAACTTTACATTACACGAAATAGCAACGGCTTACTTGAATAATTTTAACAACAGCTGGGATTGCTACACTACAAAAAATTATTCTATCAAAGATATAGATGAAGATAAAGTAACAGATTTTATCAAAAAAGCTAACTCCGGCAGAAAAAATAAGATGAAAGATGAAATCCCGCGCATCTTACAAAAGTATGAACTACTTAAAAATGAAGAAGTTACAAATGCCGCCATTTTATTATTTCCTAAAAACGACATCTCCGCTACAACCATAGAGATGATAAGCTTTGTTGATAACGAAAATATAAGCAGCAGACACACCATTAGAGGCAGCATACTTATGCAAGCAGACGAAGTTATTGATTTTATAAAAAAGAATATCTATAAAGAACATATTTCTGACTCTACAAAAAAAATTAAAGAACGTTGGCAATATCCTATAAAAGCCATTCGAGAAATCGTCTTAAATATGATAGTGCATAGAGATTACACTTATAACGGAAATTCTATCATTAAGATTTACAACGACAAAATAGAATTTTTTAACCACGGCAGACTATCCGAAGACATCACCATAGCTAATATCCAGTCTGGAGAATATATCCCGATAATAAGAAATTTGAAAATAGCAGAAATCTTTAAAGAAGCTAAGCTGATTGAAAAATACGGCGCTGGATTCACGCGAATCTTTAAATATTTTAAAGAATATGACCTGCAACTACCCGTTATTACGAACATGCAAGCCGGTTTTAAAGTTGTTATTTATGCTAAAGACAAAAGCAGGATACTGAAACAAGAGAAAAATACAGCAAACCATCTTAAATTAAAAGAACGCGAAAAAATGATGTTGCAAATGATAGAAAACAACAAAGAGATAACGCAAGAAGAAATAGCTCAAGAATTTAATGTCAGTGTAGAAACTATCAAACGGGACATCAAAAAACTACAAAAAAATAACGTTATACAACGTATCGGCGGCAGAAAAACAGGACAATGGCTGATAGTTGAGTAAGTAAATTGTATGATTTATCTTTTGCAAAATTTTGATAGCGTAAAATAATGGTGACTAAACACGCTATTTATTTTATTTT
>DYQJ01000314.1 GCA_020719345.1 Draconibacterium orientale
TCGCAAAGAAAAAAGTGTAAACTACTTTTAAGCGGTTATGAAAGATGCCAAAAATCTCTATTTATTCCTGAAATGTTTTTTATCAAGATATTTATATTTAGGGGCTTTATATTTCTTATCTTTGATTTTTATCTTTTCGTGAATGACAAGTATCTCCGATTTGGGACGATACTTGAACTTCTCTATGACTGTTCCTTTTACAATAATAATTTCATTCTTAATAGGTAGATACCCTTCAGTTATGACTGCGATATTATGCTTGTTATTTTGTAAATAAAAAATATTCAGGTCATCTAAGGCAGTAGAACTGATGACTCGTCCTTTTACTCGGACTTTTTTACTGTCATATTTATGCGGATTCTTATTTATTTTGGCAATAGAAGTAAAACAGCTACTCGCTAATGCCAAAATAATAAAAATCATTAGATATATTATCTTTCTCATTTTCAATCTATTTACAGTATTGCAGCAAATATTTTTCGGCATTTTTATTACCTAATTGCAAAGTTTTTTGCCAGTCGCTACACGCTTCTACATTCTTATTCATTTGATTATATATTACACCTCGATTTAGATATGCCGTAGAATAATTAGCATCTATATTTATACAAGTAGTGAACTCTGTAATGGCGGCTTCATATTTTTTTTGTCGCATGTATATTGCTCCGCGATTGTAAAATGCGAGTAAATATTTGTTATTCAATTTTATAGCTTGTGAATAATCTTTTATTGCTTCTTCTGTATTTCCGTTTAGGTCATGTGCAAAACCGCGATTGGTGTATGCTTCGTAGTTTGTGCTGTCTAATTTTATGGCAGTTGTAAAGTCTTGCAGAGCTTTTTGATAATTAAGTGTTTTACCATATATTACTCCTCGTTTGATATGCGCTTTCGCCGAGTTAGGATTAATTTTTATGGCTTCGTTAAATTTGTCCATCGCCTGCATATATAACGAGATGTCGGCAGAGTAGTCTGCCCGATTTTCTAATATTTCGCCCTCTTGTATTATGTTGTCCACTGCTTCAGGAAACCTTTGTGATATTATTTTATAGTTTTCTTCGGCTAATTCGGGTTTGTTTTCTTGCAGATAAATTTGTGCTAAATAGTAATACGCCGAGTAGTTGTTGGTATCATATTTTAAATAAGTATCGAAATAATTTTTGGCTTCGGTATATTTTTTCAAGCTGTAATACGAAAAACCTATATAAACGTAAATATTTAAGTTCTTGTCGTTTAGTTCTAATGCTTTTAGATAGTCCGATATTGCTTCTTGGTATTTTTCTATTCTAAGAAATGCGTTTGCGCGGTTGTAATAAGCATCTGCGAAGTTAGGTTTGTAATATACCGATTTAGAATAAGCTGTTATTGCCTCGTCCCATCTTGAGAGCATAATTAAAGCATTTCCTTTATTAGAAAAGACATTACTGTATGTAGAATCTATAGCGATAACTGCGTCAAAATCAAGGAGTGCCGAGCCTGGATCATTTAGTTTTGCCTTAGTAATTCCCCGATTGGAGAGTGCACCGATGTTGGTATTATGCAATTTTATTGTGTTATCATAATCTTTCACTGCTTCGTTATAATATTCTATCGCTTTTGTGGATTCTCCAGCTATCATTGCCGAGTCACCGAGTGCTTGATTATAATTACCGCGATTGTAATGTGCCGTTAATACATTCGGATATTTTTGTCGCACATCATCCCAAAGTGTAAGCGAATTTTCCCATACTTTATTTCGCTGAAAAGCAAAGATGGTCAAAAATATTATGTATCCGCCCCAGAAGATGTAAATAAAATTCTTTAGGTTGGCGTTTTTTTCTAAAATCAAATAATGTAAATGAATTAATAAAAAGCTTATTCCAATGGAAGAAATGTAAGCATAATGCTCTGATATTAAGAAGTTTTGAACAGAGGCAAGTTGTAACATCAATATTATATTGGCAGTGAAAAACAATATAGAAAAAACAATAAATCTATGATTTTTCAAATAAGCATATACAGTGTAAGCAACTAATAACAAAATAGGTATAATGTATAACCAAAATTGTAGCGGTATTTGATTGTTGTCTTTTGTCGGATAAGGATGAATTACCGACAAATAATTAGGAATCAAGATTTTAATAATATAATGAATATAGCTGTAACACGAATACAGCACATTTTCGTAGAACGGATATTCTTCGTTATTGGTAGTATTTACTGTTGAGAAGCTCTCATAAAAAGGTTCATTTCCACTTATCGCCAATATTGCTATAACCCCAAAAACTGCGGACATGAGAATAAGCGGGATTTTTTCATTAATCTCGCGATGCCGAAAAAAACTTTTATCTCTAAAAATCTGCTTTATTCCGTCAACAGTTCCATCTATTCTTTTGATAAGATAATCTATGAGTATGAGGACAATAGGCAAAGTAACGGCTTGCGTTTTTGAAAGTAACGAGAGCAGGAAGAAAAAACAAAGTAACAAATAATATTTGAGTTCATTTTTGTTGATATAAAGCATATAAAAAATTATAGCAATAAAATAGAAAAAAGTGTGTAAGACATCTTTTCTCTCGGATATCCAGCTTACCGATTGCGTGTGCATGGGATGGACAGCAAATATTAGCGCGCTGATAAATCCGAAAAAAACTGCACGTTTAGGATAAATCTTTTTAATTATCAACAGCACAACAAAATATAGGAGAACGGAATTGAAAATATGCAAAATAATATTGTGCGAATGAAATATTTGTGCGGTAGTAAGTTCAAATATGCTATCATCAAACATATACGATACCATAGAAAGCGGTATGTACATTACAAAATAGTAATTAGTAAAAAAATATTTTATGTTCTCAAAATTCAACTTCGTAATATACGGATTTCCGGTAACGTAACGGTCGTCGTCCCAATTAACAAAGTCGTATCCAAAGACATTAACATAAGAAATTAATGTCAAAATAACTACAAGTCCGGGAATGTAATAATTTAAGTACTTGTAAAAGTGCATTATTATCGCCGAGTTGCTGCTAAATTCTTTATCTATCTTGTTTTTTACTTCTGTATTTTTATGTTTCGTTACTATGTTTTCGGTTGTGGTGCTTCCTTTTTTATATCCTCCGGAATTAGTTTTTTTTGACATGTTAAATTTTTTTAGTGATTATTTTGGTATGTTATACAAAAAATTTGGTAGTGTAAATTTTTAAGTGATAAATTTTTTGAACCATATAAGGC
>DYQJ01000077.1 GCA_020719345.1 Draconibacterium orientale
AACAAAATTTTGATAAATAATCAAATAAAAAATAATTTAAAATATTTTATTTTGTCCAACTTTATAAGGATAGCCAAACCCTTCCATTGTTTGAATGTGGAAGGGTTTAAATTTCTATTTTCTTAGTGTTTACTCAAATATTCTGCTATTCCTGCTTGTGTGGCTGTTAGAGCTTTCTCTCCTTTTTTCCAGTTAGCTGGACAAACTTCGCCATGTTCTTCAAAATATTGAAGTGCATCTACCATACGAAGCGTTTCGTCTATGCTTCGACCAAGTGGCATATTGTTTATTACTGAATGCTGAATGACTCCGTCTCGGTCTATCAAAAACAAACCTCTGTACGCCATTGGTGTTCCATTAAATATGGCATTTCCATTTTCGTCATAGTCATAATTACCGGCAAGGACTCCGTAATTTTCGGCTATTGTCATAGAATTGTCGGCAACTATAGGATATTTTACGCCTTTAATTCCGCCGTCTTTTTTCTCGGTTTGTAACCATTTCCAATGCGAAAATTGAGAATCCACCGAGCATGCAACTACCTGAACATTACGTTGTTCAAACTCTGCTATTTTATCTTGAAAAGCAAGTAACTCCGTAGGACATACGAATGTGAAATCGGCAGGATAAAAGAAAAATACCACATACTTAGTGGCTAAATAATCATTCAACGAAAATTCATTAACTATCTCGCCTCCATTAACTACTGCGGTAGCTGAAAAATATGGAGCAGATTTTCCTACTAATGTTGTCATAATTTTTAAATTAAAATTTTAAATTATTTATACTTTCAATCTATCTTTAAATGGTTCAAAGGTCATAAAATCAGCATGATGCACAATATAAGCTTCGGTTGTTCGTTTTACCATGTTGCCTTCACCTGCGTGAGTAGCAATGATATGACATACCGCCGGACAAACCCCGCATTCTTCGGCAAGTGAAACCCCAGAGAAAGGATGACGCAAATATTTGCCGTAGCTTCCTTGAATAGATTTGCCATTGGCATCTAACTCGTACTCTAAAAGTTTTCCCACATCAGCGAGAATGGCTCCGGCTATTAGCACATCCATATCTACCGGCAAATCATTACCGTAGAACTTATTTATTTGTTCGCCGCAATCGCGTGCTATATGCACCACCGAACGCTTGTGCGCCATAAAGCTTACTTTCATATCGGCACCGGCAAGCAATGTAAATGGGATAGTGTTCAAATCGTGCGGTTTCAATACACTGCGGTTCAATGCCAATTCCCATGTCTTGGCGGTTTGCGCACGTAGAGTTTCATTTTTTATCAAGGACAACTCCTCGCCCCATAATTCTTTTACCTCTTGATTCATAAACATTAATATTTTTATTTTTTATTTTTTCCGAAGCAAATATATTAATTTTTATCAAAAAAAACTATTTTTAATAATAAATAGATTTTTTTATCTAATTTTGTCAAAACTCTATTAAAATCACGAGGGACTGTTTATGAACTATTTTATTGTTATTTACTTATTGATTATCAGCATCATCTCCGGTATTATTTTTTACTCGGACAAACGGAATGCTCTTAAAAATCTAAGAAGGGTACCGGAAAAGACCTTACATTTGTTGGAACTTGCAGGAGGAGTCTTTGCTAATCTTATTTTAATGTACACGATTCGTCACAAGAATCAGAAGAAAAGCTATTTTTTGTACACTTATTTAATCTTATTACTCTGGTTAGTTTTAATCTTCTTATATGTTGCTTATTTCTAAGATAAGAAGCTAAACGGTTAATTCTAAAAATAACCTGTTAGAGCAGATAAAACCTAACAGGTTACTTTATTTTTAATCAGGCATTAACAATAACAGGACGAACCAATTATGTTATTTTTGTAAATAGTTCAAATTTATTTCTCTATAACGACAGTTACCCAGCCAGAGTCAGGGTCGTTGCCTTTAGCATCTAAACCGGCATAAAATTTCCATTCATGACGAGTATAATGTCCTTGATAGGTCGGTGTGCAGCCAGCCGGTAAAACTAATTCATACGGAAAGTCGTAGATTTGATTTGCCTCTAACGTTTGAGCAGGCGCCACTTCATACTCTTGTTGTTTGAAAATCTCGGCATTAAGGTTTATTGCTTGTTCGTTTTGTTGATTATTAACACTTACTGATTTTGTCGGTAAATCAACCACTTCTACACTTTTAACGTACAAATAGACCTTAGTTATTTGTAAAGATTCTTTCATTTCGGCTCTTACATGCACCTTAATAGGGGCTTGTATAGAAGTTGCCTCAACGGTCACGGTCACCTTTGCACTATCACCTGTGATTTTGTTTGTAAAACTTTTAACTTTATCAAAAAATCCCATTTTATTTATTTTTTAGTTGTAAAATTATTTTACAAAGTTATATTAAAATTAGTAATAAAAAAAAATATCTTATTTATTTTTCACTACTTTTATAGTTTCAACTTTTTGGTCGTTAGAGATAACAAAGAAATATACTCCGGCTTTATAGTCAGACATATCTATTTGATTGTTATTTTCTAAAACCTTAGTTATTATAATTTTACCTGTCATGTCAGTGATTTGCAAAACAGAGGAATTTTCTGCATCTATATTTATTACACTACTGACCGGATTAGGAAAAACTGTTAAATCTTTTTGCATAGCGCTAATGTTGGTAGCGGAGATAACAATTTCTTGGTCTATAGTTTTATTGTCACCTGTGCCATTCTTAGCTTTTATTAAAAAACCTATTTTTGACAAAGGTAGCGTTCCACCTGTTAAAAGAGAAGAAGGGGTAAAAACAAAAGTATAAGAGCCATCTACATTTTTTGTCATCTTGTGAGTTTCTTCCGAAGCCGACCATTCGCCATTTGCAGAGGAGGCGTCATCATTTCCCCACATCCATATATAAACATCTCCGGTTGTCCACGCTATATCTGGACAATTTAACACGACATTTAAAGTTATCTCACTACTCGCGGTAGGATTTTGAGGCGATGCTGTAAAAGTGATAGATGAACAAATCTGAGAATACGAAAAACTAAAAACACTAAAAACAATTGCTAATAAAATGAACAACTTTTTCATACGCGTAATTATTAATTGGTTAATAAAAATTTTAATATCTCTACAAAGTTAATTTTAAAATCGTAAAAAAAAAATTAATTGACAAAAATTTTCTTTGTTATGCTAAGATTTTTTCCATGTGCTTTTAGGAGATATACTCCTTTACCGTACTTAGATATATCTATATTTTTTAGATGCTCGTCTTTGGTTAAATATATTTCTTCGGTCAAAATATTTTGTCCGGCGATATTAAATATTTCTATAATAATATTTTGCGAGAACGATAAATCAAACCAAATAAAGAAGTTACCTGAAGATGGATTTGGGTATATATTAAAAAAACTTTCTAAATTTTCGGAGGCGATGTAATTAACTATTTTATCATTAAATACATGCGGGTCAGCTTCTCCGATGAGGGGATTTGTGACAGTTTTATCATTACTGTCTGTTGCTTTTATGTAATATTTTATTTCTGCATCGGTTGGTTGATTTGGTATTTCGGCGCTGTAAATGTTACTTTTAACCGATGCGGCTTGCATATTTATACTTTGATACTCAGCGCCATTGACGCTATAAAATAAAGTTACTTCTTTAATAGACAATTGTTCAAAAGAATATACTTCGGCTTCTATCTTGAAGTCGGTTTGCGAATTGGTAATATCTTGGACGGGCAAATGTTTAATAAAAATCATTTTGCGGTCTGACACCCCGTATGTTCGGCAATGTAAAGCATCAGTATTGTACCACTCATTTAATGTGTTTGTGTTCATAATTCCGTAAACTTCGTATCCGGGCATTGCTTGTTTGTAAACTTCTAAAGCGTCTGCATCAAAAGACGACCCCGTCTGCGGAACAAATACTTTGTTATTTAATATCAACGAATTAGTATAAGGATTGACATCATTTGCATAACTATTAGCAACATTGACTCTATATACTTTGTAAGGATATCCCCACGAACAGTTTGTTTCTGCGAAAAATGCAGCTGTGGCTTCGTAATCGGCATATCTGTAGTCGTCTTGCGGTACTTTTGTTATTATTACTTTGTCCACGTCAATGAATTTTCCCCAGCAGTCAATATGTTTAATATAGTCGTCCATAGGATCCATCATTATAAAATATTGATTTATACCGAGATATTGTTTCATTTTTTCTAAGATTTGTGCTTCAGTTTGTGTTTCTTCTTCTGTTACAAGGTCAGTGGAGGCACCGATTCCGTATCCGTCGCACATGTAATTTCCTCCTGTTTGTATAACGTTCATGGCGTACATATCAAGGTCTAAAAGTGTAGCCATCTTAGAAGGAATAGCATCATCGTTTGGTCTGGGACGATTGTAAGGAAAATCAATTAGTGCAACCTCTTTATTATCAACGGCTATATACCAAGGGCTGTAGTCGCGAGTCCACCAAAAATCTACGGTTGTGTATAAGAAAATGCAATTGTCAATATTTACATTATTGTTTGTGAGTAAATTTCGTGCAGTATTTTCTTCGGTAATTCCAGATAACGTTATTATTACTTTGCAGTCTTTTGACATTTCTGCAATAAGATTGTATGGGACATAAAATCCGTTCTTATAGGCAATTAATACTGCTTCGGCTGGCTCCCATTCGGCTATATTTCTTACTTCTCCTGTCGGAGGCGGGGTTTCTTGAAAACCTTTACCTATTTCACTACGTCTGGCATATTCTTCGGCGGTCATGTAGTGTGGCGCAAGCAGTGGTTCTTGCGCGATTAGTTTAATAAATAAACTAAGAAAGACTAATACAAATAAAATTTTTTTCATAAAAAATGAGATTAAAAAATTAGAAAATTTTTAGATAACTATCGTTGCAAACAGAACTGTTTCTTCTAAATGGATAGTATAATGGTCAACATATAATTTGTATCCTAAGTTTAGATTATCAATCCACAAAGGTATAGTTGAGAAATCTGATAAAGTATGGTATATTGAAATGGCAAGTACAGGTTTAAATTTTCTTATTGTTTGTTCGGCACCTTTCAAAGCGTACATTTCTGCACCTTCAATATCCATTTTAATAAAATCTATTTTAGGAATATTATTCTTTGTGACAAAATCGTCTATCGTAATTGTTTTAAATTGTAAATTAGAGATACTATCTTGCAAAAACGAAGAGCTGGGTCCTTTGCTCTCAAAATTTAGAACTATATCTGTTTTATCCCAGAGTGGATTTTCTACAATCGTTATTCTATCTGAAAGAATAGGATTTAATGACAAATTTTTTTCTATGATATTTACATTTTCTTTAATAAATTCAAAAGAAAAAACTTTTCCTTTATCTCCAACTTTATTAGCAAAATATATCGCCGTATCTCCCCAACAAGCTCCTCCATCTATAACATAATCTCCTGCTTTGACCTGGATAAACGGCAACTTGTTATACCTATATTGTTGTGTAACAAAAGTACTATAAATTCCTGAGGTTGAAAAAAAAATTTTTACAGGAATATCTAATACATTCAAATCATAGTAATATAACATAAAATGTAAAAAGAGAGGATCTATAGTCTTTGTGTTATCTTTTAAAAGCTCTATCTTTTTTTTTGTCTCCAAATAAATAGAATTATTAATAGGAAGTTTTATAAACTTAGGTCCTAAAATACGATACGCAAGGACATTCAAATAAATATTTTTAGATTCGGAGTTAGCTAAAATATCATACACTTTTTCAATATTTACCGAATGTGTAGTTAAAACTGCGTCTATTCTTTCTAAAATTCTACTTATATCTAACTGCCCTACATATTTTCCTTCTATAAATTTCTTCTTTATTTTGTTTTTTACTTTGCTTACCACTGAAAATCTTTGTCTTTTCAGTTGTCCGAATCTTTCTTCATCGTAATTATCTGTATAATTATTTTTTAGCGATTCAAACAATAGTCTTATTAATTTTGTATAAAATTCTCTTTCCATATTAATATTTTTATTTACAAAGATATTATTTTTTTTTGTTTCCCAAAAATAAAATATATTTTTTATTTTTATTGTTCTATTTAGTCAATCATAACGATTATTGTCTTAGGTTCTTAAATAATATTTGTGATTTTCACGCAAAGTTGCAAAGTTTTAAAATATTGGTTTTAATTAGCTTTGCGTCTTTGCGTGATAATTAATTTTCCACAAAAATCATTGAAGAACCTTGTCTTATATAGTGTAGATTATTAAAAATAAGTAAATGAACGATGAACAATCTTTTTATCAATTATTCATTTACTTATTTAGATTAAAGATTAGTAAAATTAAAAAAATAACTTCGGAATTTATAATTTATAACTACTTGATATTCAAGTAAAAGCCAAATTATAATTCTTAATTTATAATTTACTTACCTATTTTCTATGCACTTTGACATTGCATTTTTCTGTCCACTTTTTTTATCAGCCCTAGTAGAACATTTCCGGGTCCTACTTCGGTGAACGATGTGGCTCCGTCTGCTATCATATTTTGTGCTATTTGTGTCCAGCGTACCGGTGCTGTAAGCTGTGCTATCAGATTGTTTTTTATTTCTTCTATATCTGTGTGCGGCTTAGCATCAACATTTTGATATATAGGACATATCGGTTTTGCAAAATTAGTTGTGCTGATGGCTTCTTCTAATTCTTTTCGTGCGGGTTCCATTAGTGGAGAATGAAATGCTCCTCCTACTTGTAATTTCAATGCGCGTTTGGCTCCGAGTTCTGTCAATTTTGCTATTGCGAGGTCTATTCCTGCAAAGCTACCGGAGATGACGAGTTGTCCGGGACTGTTATAATTGGCGGCTACCACGACTTCATCTATTTCTTGACAAGCTTTTTCTACCACTTCATCTTCTAATCCGAGTATTGCTGCCATAGTAGATGGCTCTGCTTCACATGCCTTCTGCATTGCTAATGCACGCTTGTTGACTAAGTTGAGTCCGTCTTCAAAACTTAAAGCACCACAAGCCACTAATGCGGAAAATTCGCCAAGAGAATGTCCTGCAACCATTTGCGGGACAAAATTGTCGCCGAGTGTTTTAGCCAATATTACCGAGTGTAAAAATATAGCCGGTTGCGTGACCTTTGTTTGTCGCAAGTCTTCGTCTGTTCCGTCAAACATCAAGTCTGTAATGCGAAACCCTAAAATGCTGTTTGCCTTCTCAAACATTGATTTTGCTACTTCATGATTTAGATACAAATCTTTACCCATTCCCACAAATTGAGCTCCCTGACCGGGAAAAACATAAGCTTTCATATATGTATAATTAAATTATTTATTTTTACAGTTTTGGAAGATATAATTATTTGCCTTGAAACACCCTTTTTCTATGGCTTTATGCCATTCTTGACATGCTCCTTCGTCGTCACCTAATGCTTTCTTTGCCAATCCATAACCTATATGTGTCTCCGCTTGCTCGGGATTCAAATCCAATGAATAGGCAAAATCATTTATTGCGAGTTCATACGAATAAGTATTCAAAAAACATTCTCCTCGCATGGCGTAAAACGTGGCATAAAATTTCTCGTATTCAGGTTCTGCTATCAGTCGATTCAAAATTTTTATTGTCTCTAAGTATTCTTGTGAAGCAAACAATATTTTTGCTTCTAAGAGGATTGTCTCCAAGTCGTGTTCAAAATATTTACCAAAGAGTTTAATATCTTGAAGTGCTTGGTCAAAGTTTTTTTCGCCGAGATTTGCCTTTGCACGTGCTTGAAATAAGAATATATCACTTGCGTTTTCTTCTAATAATAAATTTATATTTTGTAGCGCCGATTTATAATCTTCGGCGATGATTTCCGCTTCGGCGAGTTTTTTTCGGTACTCGTTATTTTTAGGAGATATTTTAAGCGCTTGTTTATACATTTTGACAGCCGTTTTATAGTCGTTTGTCTTTTCAAAAATGGCAGCTTTCATTACAATGGCTCTATGATTTCGCTTATTTTTCTTAATTAGCTGATTTAAAATATCTAATGCTTCTATATATTTTTCTTGTTGCAGCTTATAATTAGCGTCACTTAGTAATAAGTCGTTCCGATAGAAAAGATCTTTTTTAATAAAAGTTTTCCAATCAGGGTGGTCTTCTATTTTGGCAAAGGCATCAGAACATAATATTTCAGTTTTCAAAACTTTGTCGGTAGTCTCTAAGTTCTTAGTTAAGAAAAATATAGAGCTGTCCACCATTTGCATAAAGGCATAAGCTTCTGCGATTTTAAAGTCGGCGATATTATATTTTAGATTCTGAGCTTTTTTGTAGTCATTTATGGCGAGGTCGTATTTTTCCATCTCATAATAGGCGTCACCACGCGCCATGTAAGCGAAGTAATTGTCCGGATATTCAACAATATACTTGTTATAATTTTCTATTGCCGCAGCATATTCTACCTTCTTGACCAGAGAAATGCCGGTGTACAAGAAGTGATAGTCTTCTTGTGCCGATATTTTGTTTAGAGAGGTTAATATTATCAATATTATCAGTATATTTTTCATAATATATTAGTTTTTAATTTTTTCTGTTAGTTTTTTCTGCGTACACATGTATAAAACCGGTAATGTTTCTAACCTGTAATCCCATGAGTCGTTGTTCATATACGTCACAAATATAGTAATATATTCCGTCACTTACTTTTTGTCCGGTCGTCATATCTTTTCCGTCCCAGTCTATATCGGGGTCTTCTGTAGTAAAGACTAACGTTCCCCAGCGGTTGTATATTTGTAAATTAATTTTTTCTACGAATTTATACGGAAGTATTGGATGATATTTGTCGTTTTCATTGTCCTGATTTGGAGTGAAAATATTAGGTAAATTATAGTAAGTGCAATTATCCACACATATTTTTTCTGGCTTTGTTCCTTCGTTTCCGGCTTCATCTATTCCTGTTATGGTATAACATCCGGCAAGAGAGAGTTCGGGATAATGTTTGAACATAAAATCTTTTGGATCTTCTACTTCTTTTAAGAGTTTCATCTCGCCGTTGTATTGATTAGAGTAATAAATAAGGACTTTTTTAGTATCATACAAACAGGAGTCTACTATTATCTGCCAAGTAATAAGATTGTATTCTTCGGCACATTGACTTTTTACATCAAAGCTAATAGGACAAGGTGGAATGACATCTTTTGGGATAACACAAGATATTTGCGAGAAATTTTCTATCGGATTAGGTAAATAATCTAAAGTATAATGTCCGATGCTTTTAACTTTATAACAATATTCTTGTCCGTTTGTCAGATTATAATCAACAAAGGTATTTGTTTTTGTCCACGCTATAGAGTCAAAGATTTTAGTATCAGGATTTTGTCGGTACACAACGAAGCTGTCATTTTGCCAAGGGACATTAGCTTCATATTTTAATGTTGCTTTTTGTCCGCCGGGGTAAGTATATAGAAAAACAGATGATGCAATAGAAGGTGGTCCTACGGTATTCCAATCGTTGTTTATGAGGTCTTTGTTTAATAAAGATAATTTATAAATTCGTGCCGAGTCTTTTGTGTTTATTAAAGTGTCGTTATAAGTAGTATTATCTAATCCGTCAACTATTATGGGTCCTGTGTAAAATTCGCCTGTTAAATCTTGTGAGTAAAATAAATTGTATTGATACGGACCCGGAATAGTTATAATATCTAAGTTATTAGGTTTTTGCCATTCTAAATGAATAATACCTTTTTCTTTATCTGTTTCTTTGACAGTTACTTGTGTCATAATTGGCAGTCCTTCTTCTAATTTGGCACATTTACGATTAGATACATATCCTTCAGAACCGTCCGTAAATTCGCACACTATTCGGTAGCAATATATAAATCCTTGCGTCAGTCCTTTTCCTTGATTGTTGTCAAAGAAAGTCGTCTCGTTTATGTCGGTTATAGTTTTTATTAGTTCATAACCTAATGATTCGGGCATACCGGTTTGACATTCGGCTGGGGTAAAGTCGTCAAGATTATTTTTTCTGTACAATTTGTAAGCAACCACATTCGGACAACGATTTTTTTGCCATTTTACGAGGATAGATGCATTTGTTGGTTCTAACTGAATTATTTTTGTTGCGGGTCCAACTACTTTGATATTAAGATTTTGATAATCCGTTAATTTAATTTCCGGATTGTCGTCAAATGCTTTGAATACTACGGTATAATCTCGTTGTTGTATATGTTCACAACATGTTTTCCATACGAAAGTATCTGTAACAGAGGCAAGTCCGCGGATAGGAAAATCTATAGAAGGAAATGTAGCATGATTAATAGGTAAATCAAATACTCCTCCTGTTGCACCGAGATAGACATAGTCATTGTCTGGGTCTTTTGCGGTGACGAGCAATTTGATTAGCGAATCGGCTTCTACACAGAGGTCTGACATCTCTAATATATAAGGTGGTTTGTTGTCGGTTTCAATAACTTCTATTTGTATATCTCGTATTATACTGCTTATTTTGATACCTTTTCGCCATTCTTCTATCTCCATCGCAACATTGTAAATCCCTATTTCTATGGGGGTCTCCCAAATAAGGTCACCGCTAATTGCATCTACGGTGATAGATTTGCTTGCCATGGGGAGCGTAAAATTATTTATAGCCAAACCTTTGTCTTGTAAACATTCTGCCATCTTATAAGATATGCTGTCTCCATCGGGGTCATAAGCTGCCGGATTATGTTTAAAGATTTGATTTACTGTAGCTTTATCTATCGGTTTGTTGTATAAAATAGGTGTTGAGTTAGAGCCAATGAGGGGATTTATCTGCAAAATAGTTTTGAGGGCAAACATTACGTTCACCGAGTTGGGGATATTTTTAACATCTTCATTTCGGTTAGGGTCTTGCATGACTAATATATAAGTTCCCACTCCGGGATATGTGTGTACTGCCGAATAAATATTTTGTTGATACGAATCAGGCAAAATATTTCGCTGATGGCGAAGGATATAACTTTTTGTGTTATCTCCCCAGTCAAGTTCAAGGGAGTCACGGTTAGCAAGCGAACCGGTGAAAGTATAAGTGTATATAGTTACTTCGTATCGGTATCCTCCGAGATGCTTGTAAACTATCTCGCCTGCACGATTGTGGGTAGCGTAGATTGGTAAACTAATAATTAGCCCCCAGATAATTAAAATTATTTTTTTCATGATGTTTTGTTTACTAAGTTAAAATGTTTTTGTCCACTAAAATATCTTAAATTTGTTTTTCTATTTGATAGTCGTTTCGAATAGCCGAGTTGCGTGATATTATCTCGGCAAGAAATCCGGTAAGAAACATTTGTGTCCCGAAGACTACTGTCAGTAATCCGAAATAGAACAGCGGACGTTCGGTCATCTGATATTGCATCCAGACGAACTTTGCGAAAGAGAAATATATTAATATTGCAAATCCGACAAGGAAGCTCATCGAGCCGAGCAGTCCGAAGAAGTGCATCGGACTTTTAGAGAAGCGTGACATAAAAGAAATTGTTAGCAGGTCAAGGAAACCTTTAATAAATCTGTCAAGTCCATATTTAGTTATTCCATATTTTCGTTTTTGATGTTCTACCACTTTTTCGCCTATTTTTTTGAATCCGGCTTGTTTAGCCAGAATAGGAATGTATCTGTGCATATCTCCATATATTTCTATACTTTTAGCCACTCGTTTTTTGTATGCTTTGAGTCCACAGTTAAAGTCGTGAAGCTTGATTCCCGAAACTATGCTGGCAGTGAGGTTAAAAAACTTGCTCGGCAGATTTTTTGACAAAATAGGGTCGTATCGTTTTTTTTTCCAGCCGGAGACGAGGTCGTAATTATCTTGAGTTATCATGCGGTAAAGGTCTGGAATTTCTTCAGGACTGTCTTGTAGGTCAGCGTCCATTGTTATTATCACTTCACCTTCGGCAACTTTGAAACCGCAAAACAATCCGGCGGCTTTCCCATAGTTGCGTCTGAATTTTATAGCTTTTATGTGTTGATTCGTCTTTTTCAAGGTCTCGATAACTTGCCACGAGTTGTCGTTACTGCCGTCATCTACAAACACTATTTCGTAGGATAAATTACTGTTATTAAGGACTTTATTAATCCATTCCGTTAATTCGGGAAGCGATTCGTCTTCGTTGTACAAAGGTATTACTATTGAGATATCCATCTTGTTATTCTATTTTTTTGTTGTCGTTGTCATTATTAGGAGCCGTTCTTTTGATTTTGAAAGAAGAAAACAAAGCGATACAAAAGGTGATGATGGCAAAATTAACCATTCCGGCGAACATAAATGATAGCGCTAAAGTTTTATTTGTCAATTGCATTACCTCTTTTATCTCGTTTTGCGGGAGTCCGGCACTAATGAAATTATATTCCATGAAGTCTAAAATTTGTTGCAATGTTTCCGCATCAAAATATTTCAACAGAACTATTTTGTAAGCCGAGTGAAAAACCGAGATAGAAATTCCTACTAAGATGGCGTACCATAGTCCTTGTCTGTAGCTTATTGTTCCGGATAAAGTATTGTCGCGATAATCTCTTTGCGCGGCAACAATCCCTATTATTAAAATCAAATATGACAGAACAGAGAAGACACTGGTCTCTGCTAAGGGTTTAAATTCATTATATCCGAAAAGATATGCTACTAATGAATTAGTTACAAAAATTAATCCTACAATTGCGCCATGGAACATGGCTGATTTTAATGTTTCTTGTTTCATTTACTTTTATATTTTTATACAAATATATTTGTTTTTTTATTACAAATGAAAAAAAATAAAAAAAAGTTTCAAAAAAATTTGTAGATTAAAAAAACTTTTCTACTTTTGTATCGGGTAAGTCTTAAACGACCAGCTCCTGCTGAACTCCCCCAGGCCCGGAAGGTAGCAAGGGTAGGTGGTCGTAGCGGTGCGATTTAAGTAGCTTACCCTTTTTTTTATATATCAACGTGAACATACTTATCAAATATATATAATATGAAATTTTTTATTGACACTGCCAACTTAGCGCACATACGAGAAGCGCAAGAGTTGGGAATACTTGACGGAGTAACAACTAATCCTTCACTGATGGCGAAGGAAGGTATAAAAGGCGAAGAAAATATTTTAAATCATTACAAAGCGATTTGTGAGATAGTAGATGGAGATGTTAGTGCAGAAGTAATAGCTACAGACTTAGCCGGTATGATTCGTGAAGGAGAAATACTTGCAGCGTTGCATCCACAAATAATTGTTAAAGTGCCTATTATAAAAGATGGAATTAAAGCAATAAAATATTTCTCAAATAAAGGAATCAAGACTAATTGCACTTTAGTTTTTTCGCCCGGACAAGCATTACTCGCTGCCAAAGCTGGAGCAACTTATGTGTCACCTTTCTTAGGCAGATTAGATGATATTTCCTCTGATGGAATAGAACTCGTCCGACAAATAGTAGAAATATATAATTTTTACGGCTTTGCTACTCAAGTATTAGCAGCATCTATTCGCAGCACGCAACACATCATACAATGCGCACGAGTAGGAGCAGACGTGATAACTTCTCCATTAGAATCTATTCTGGGACTTTTAAAACATCCATTAACAGACCTCGGACTAAAAAAGTTCTTAGAAGATTATAATAAGCTGAACTCATAATAATAAATTACATATTTTACATCATGATTGTTTTTTCGGGAGTTTACTCCCGAATTTTTTTACTTCCATTTCCAAAATTTAACAATCCAATAAACTGCTTCTTAAACGATTAGCAAAATGCGGTAACTCTTTGTAATGCTGGTAGTTGCTGTCGTTAATGACAATTTTAAAAATCTACACTTACAATTAAATAAAGAAAACATAATGAAACCATTAGAAGATTTATTACAATTAGGAAATCCTTTACTATACGAGGTTTGTGAACCTATTTTACAAACCGAATTGCCATTAGTGAAAGATTGGGTAGCAGACTTGCACAACGTAATGCAGGAAATTAGAGTAAAATATAATTTAGGACGAGCCATTGCGGCACCACAATTAGGTATTATGAAACGATTGATTTATATGAACATTGACAAACCAATTGTTTTTATAAATCCTGAATTTACCTTTTTGAGTGAAGATATGTTTGAACTTTGGGACGACTGTATGAGTTTTCCGAACCTTTTGGTCAAAGTAAAAAGGCATAAAAGTTTGACAGTAAAGTATTTAGATGAAAAATGGCAAACAAAAGAATGGAAAATGACAGATGACTTATCTGAGTTGTTACAGCATGAGTACGACCATTTGGACGGTATTTTGTGTACTATGAGAGCAATAGATGAAAAATCTTTTAAATGGCGACCATAAAAAAAATTTAATTACAAAAAATTTACAAGAAATTAAAAATATAATGCAAAACTTCTTGTTTTAATGTTTCAGGCATTAAAAATAGTTGTTGTAAAATTAATTGCTCTATCATAATTATAATTATTAAATTTGCCACAAATATACAAATAATATTTCAAAGTAAAAAAAAATATTTTTTTAGTTATATTT
>DYQJ01000315.1 GCA_020719345.1 Draconibacterium orientale
CCCTTCGCACCCGTATTTCTGAGGATTTACAAAAAAAATCATCTGACGAGATTTTGATTTTTTTTATAAATTTGGCTATCCACATAAAATTGGACCAAATAGAATATTTAAATCCACAGATACATACAGGAACATAGGTTTTTCTGTTACTAATTAAAAAAAAATTATTTTATCATAAATTCTTTGTAGATAATTTGTCCATCTTCAGTAATTCCTTGTAATATTATTTTGATAGGTTTGTTATTTTCGGGGAGATTTATTGTAAGCAGGACATTTTTTTTGTTGGCAATAGATATATTCGGCTTCCAGAATAATGTTTTTTGAGAGAATGGAATTTCTGCGGAGTTATTATAGACAAATTCTTTAGGAGAATAATAAGCAAATCGTTTGAAATGTGTCCAGCCTGTTATAACATTGTAACCTTTTTTGGTATAAATAGCAATTACTCCGTTTCTTCCTCTGCCTCCGTATATTGCGGTTTTAGAGGTGCTTTTAAGTATTTCTATTCGTTCTATGTCGTTGATATTTAGCGATTCTACGGCACTTGCATCTGTCGGGATGTTATCAATCAAATATAAAGGTTGATTATTAGCATCTGGTCTAAGTGACATAGTATTTCGTATGTTAGCAGAGTTACCTCTGATATTAAGTCCTGGTACTCTGGAATTTAATAAGTTAAAGACATTTGAATAAGCAGCAGTATTCATCTGGTCAGCATAAATAGTTTGGTCGGCTTTACCATGTATTTCTTGGGTTTTATTATCTTTGTGATTGTCTTCTGTAGTATTAGATTTTTTAGTATGTTTGAAAGCTGGATTAAAAATTACGGGAATCGTATCATATTGGTCTTCACAGACTAATACATTATCTCGGTTTCGTTGAGTTGTAGCTTCTATCATTACTTCTATGGAGTCCGAATAGTATAAATTATCAAAATTAAATCTGCCTCGTTTGTCTGAGTAAGTTGTAAATGCGTCATTATAAGCATTTAATATTGTCATATTAACGGTTGTATTTTTTGAGGGCAAATCTAATAGCAGTTTTTTTATGCGTCCTCCGATGCTAATTCCTTTGTCTATAGGAAATAAAATAGAGTCCGGAGTTGTAGAATTGTAGAAGATATTGTTCCATGTATATCTTTTATAATCAGTTGTTAGCATTATCAAATCTAAGTCGTCTGTCTGTTTGTAGTCTTCTAAATACGTATTTGCGTTCTCTACAAATTCGTTTAGTTCGGAGGTTAATAGTAAATATGACAAGATATTATCTTCTTGATATTTAGCAGTATCCGGCACTACTGCGATGGATAAATTGGTTATTTGCGAAGAGTCTTTGTTCATTATTTCCAACAATAATTTGTTGTTTTCTATTCGGTGCGTAGTTTCTATTGGCGGGGCAATATTATTTTTAATAAAAACTAATCTTTGTCCAATGTATTCTTGTTTATGATTGAAAAAAGTTAATATCGCTATTCCATTGGTGAAGATATTTTTAGGGATTTTTAGTGTTTCGTTATCTGTGTCAATGATTGTTTTATATTTTATTGTATTGTTTTGTTGTGCTAATAAGTATATTTTTCGCAAGTTTTGGTCGTTATTTTCAAAAAGATTTTTGGTTATTGTTATCTCTAAATTGTCGGAATTTGTTGTATTGCAAGATATTGCGAAGCCATATTTTTTAATATCTTCTGCGAAGTCCATTTTTTTTGAGTCGCCATTGTAAGTTACAGAAGCTTTATATTTTTTTTCTATCTCCGGTTTGAAATAGAATGAAGATATTTTATTTTCGGGTAGATAATTAACAACAATATTATTTTTATCGTCTTTGATACAGATGCTAATGTTTTTGGCTTCATGTAGCGATGTAATTTTTACTGCGACTTTGGTATTTGTATTGTCAATAAAATTTTGCATTTCGGGGAAAAATTCTACATTAAAATCTTCGTGTTTTTTATTTTTTTGTGAGTCAGTATATGTTGGCTCCGGTAGTTTATAATTTTCAATGTATATAGTTTTCGTAAAGAAGAATCTATAGGAATAATTTTTCATAAAATTGACGTAGCTTCGCAGTTGATAATATCCGGTATTAAGGGAGTCTGGAAGGAAGAAGTCGCCGTTTGCGAGTCCATTATTTAGTTTTAACAGTTTGACATATAATATTTTAGCGTCATCATTAATTAGTTCTACATAAATATTTTCGTTTAGTGAGTCCGGGGTGTTGTCGGCGTTTAGAAGATATGCAGCGAACCAGATATTTTCGTTGACCCGATATTTTTCGCCGTCAGTATGCAGATAGATTTTAAATGTTTTGTGAAGCGAAAAATAATTATTAAAAAGTTGTACTAATTTTTCTATATTTATATCTAATATTGCAAAGCTGCTGATAAGAAAAATTGTTGTAGCGAGTAATAAGTTTTTAATTTTCATATAATATTATTTTTTATGATACGTAAAATATATTTTTTCTCCATTTTTTGGACTGTTATAGTCTGTGTATTAAGCAATTTACCGGGTAATAGTATAAATAATGTAGGGTTTAAGATACCGCATCTTGATAAAATAGTTCATCTTGGGATGTATTTTATTTTGTCGTTTGTCGTTATGTTAGACATCGCTTTGCGGTCAAAGGTAATAAAAAAACATTTTATTTTCTCTTTTTTTTATAGTTTTATTTTGGGGATTTTGATGGAGATGACCCAACATTTTTTTGCTGTATCAAGACAAGCAGATATATTTGATGTACTTTTTAACAGTATCGGTAGTTTACTCGGAATTTTGGCGTTTCGGATAATTAATTTGTTTTTCAATAAAAGAATCGTATCTTCGCAAGAGTAGTAAAAACAAATTGAAAATAAAATATAAAAAAATATTAGTAAAATTTAAAAAATAACTTCGGAATTTATAATTTACAACTACTTGATATTCAAGTAAAAGCCAAATTATAATTCTTAATTTATAATTTACTTATACTCAAAACGGGTATAATTTTAACTTTTATTATTATCTAATTGTTTCGTAATTAAAACTTTGGCAAGTTGCCGTTTATAAATACAGATTTGACAACTTTTTAAAAGTTGTCAAATCTATGTTTTTTTATTTTATCCACACTTCTACTCTCCTGTTTTTTTCGCGTCCCACTTCGGAGG
>DYQJ01000078.1 GCA_020719345.1 Draconibacterium orientale
AAAATCAGTAAATTTGAATTTTGGTCACTATTTTTATACGCTACCAATTTTTTATCTTTTCGTAAATTCCATTAGCTAAAACACGATTCTCCGGCTCGCTATCGTTATCTTTTAAATAGATTATTTTAGCTTTTAATGTTTCATTATTAGAATAAGAAGCAATAGATATATTTTGAAGTCCATACTGACGAACTAAATAACTTTTGCTGTCTAAACTTTGTTCTAAAATAGATTTTGATAAAGTTTCATCTTTTTTGACACTTTTATAATAATCAGTAAAAGCAATATATTTAGAAAACATATTAGGCGTTTTCTGATATATAATCAATAGCTCCTCCGAACTCAACTCCTCACTCCTCTCCCATATATATGCTCTATTATAGTCTATATCAATAAACTGTGGAAGCTCTTTATATTCAAAGCTAAAATTTTGAGACTCTTTTGATAAATAGATACGCTTAAATTCTGTTCTATCTTTAAAATATATAGCCACATCTATAGGCAAATAAAAAATTTGATCATTCTGACTTTTTATATCTTGTTCTATCGTTACACCGTAAATATTGGTGTCTTTATTTATGTTATGTTTAATTGTGATGACCGGATATTTGCTACCAAAAAACCACTGATTGAAAAACCAATTCATGTCTTCGCCGCAAACTGCCTCCACTGACATTCTAAAATCTTCTACCTCAGCTGTATTATATTCGTATTTTTTCAAATAATTTTGCAACACAAGAAAAAATGCCTCCTCGCCGAGATAATTTCGCAAGATATGTAAAATCCGCGCGCCTTTTTGATAATTCAATGTATTGAACATTGACTCAGGATAAACATAATAAAAATCAACTATTTTATCTGTTGTCTCATTATAATAAGTATAAATTTCATCATACAACAAATAATCGGCTTTCTCCTTAGAATATTTATATTCAGTCCAAAAATATTCACAATACGAGGCAAACGACTCGTTAAGAAATATATTTGCCCACGACTCGCAGGTAACCAAATTACCAAACCAATGATGCGCAAGCTCGTGTGCCACAACGAGTTCTTTGTCCAAATCGGAATACCACCATGACGACTTATTTAACATAAAATCGCCAAAAACAGTAGCCGTACAATTCTCCATCGCACCGGAGACAAATTTATCTACAACTACTTGTGAATATTTATTCCAGGGATACTTATAATCAAACAATTGCGAGAAATATTCCAACATCTCCGGAGTATTTCCAAAAATCTTTCGCATATATTCTTCTTCTCCCGCAGGATAATAATAATTGACTTCTTTGCCGTTCCACTCATCTTTAATTACCTCATAATCACCAACAAAAATCATGTATAAATACGGTGCCACAGCCATTGACATTTTCCAATGGTCAGTGCGAGTGGTATCTTTATTTAATAATGAATTATAGAGCTCACCATTTGAAAGTGTTAAATATCGGGCAGGAGCAGTGATAAATATATCGGCGGTAAAACGTTGATTAGGTGAGTCAATGGTAGGAAACCAGCCGGAAGCATTCTGAGGCTCATTCTGTGTCCATATTTGCGGAGGTTTGCTCGCATGATTGATATTTACAAAATACAAGCCGTCAAAATCGTTATCGCCGCGAAACGATTTATACTGATTTTCCGACATCTTGGCTACATAACTTATATATATTTGATACTCGTCTTTTTTGGTATAAGTTTTATCTAATTTAATCTTTATTTGCATACTATCATAACTGTAAATCAGATTGTTAGTATCTTTATTGTTGATAATTGCTATTCGTTTTATGTCAAAATATTTAGCATCTAAAACGATGCTGTCGGTATCATAAAAATATGGAGTCACCGTAAGAGTAGCATTGCCAATGGCATTTAATTTTTCCCAGTCAAAAGATAGCTCTAATTTGCTGTGCGTGATTTTATTTATCAACCGCGAACTTGACTTATACTCATCAAAATATCTAAGCGGCGGAATTTTACTTTCCAATTCTTTTACATAGTCCATAACATTAACTTTATCTTCAACTGCTGTAATATCTTTATTTACAACATCTTTATTTCTATTTAGCACAAAACAAGAACTAAGCATAACAACAATAGCAACGAGTAGTAAATTTTTTTTCATAATTTATTTTATAAATATTACTTTTTTTTTTACAAAACTAATTTTTTTTTTTATATTCACAAATTAAATTTAATTTTGTTGTAAAAAAGAAATAAATTAACAGATAGTAAAATAAAACTTCTGAGCATTATGGATAATTCAAAATCAGTAATAGAACTTGAACGCGTCGTGATAAAATTTTCAGGCGATTCAGGAGACGGTATGCAATTGACCGGAACGCAGTTTTCAGAAACGTCAGCGTTGATGGGTAATGAGGTTTCTACGTTTCCGGACTACCCGGCAGAGATAAGAGCGCCGCAAGGCACCGTAGGAGGAGTGTCCGGATTTCAACTTAACTTCGGAAATATGAACATAAACACGCCCGGAGACTATGCAGACGTGTTAGTAGCCATGAATCCAGCAGCGCTGGTCGCAAATCTAAGATGGGCAAAAGACGGCGGAACTATCATTTTAGATATTGATATGTTCACAGAAAAAAATTTCGAAAAAGCAGGATGTTCCGAAAACCCGTTAGTAACAAATAAACTAACTAATTATCAGATTATTAAAGTGCCTATCACAAGTCTGACAAAAGAAGCTCTCAAAGACTTAGACCTTGACAACAAAAGTGTTGTAAGAACTAAAAACATGTTTGCCTTAGGAATGGTCTACTGGTTGTTCAACCGAGAATTAGACTATACCGAACATTTTTTTGAGAAGAAATTTAAAAAAGTCCCGCTCATCGTAGAAGCCAACAAACGCGTGCTTAGTGCCGGATATAATTTCGCCCTCAATTTGCAACTCATACGCTCATACCGAGTAGTGAAAGGAAAGATAGAGAAGGGAAGATACCGAAACATTAGCGGAAACGTGGCAACTGCATGGGGACTACTCGCCGCCGCTGAAAAAGCCGGACTCCAATTATTCTTAGGTTCATATCCTATAACACCGGCTACAGAAATATTACAAGAAATTGCCGCACGTAAAGATATGGGAGCTATCAGCTTCCAAGCCGAAGATGAAATTGCCGGTATTGTAACAGCTATCGGTGCCGCCTTCGCCGGAAAATTTGGTTGCACAAGCACCTCCGGACCCGGACTCGCACTCAAAAGTGAAGCCATCGGACTCGCAGTTATTGCCGAACTACCACTTGTCATTGTCAACGTGCAACGTGGAGGACCTTCAACAGGATTACCTACCAAAACCGAACAAGCTGACCTCTTGCAAGCTTTATACGGCAGAAACGGTGAAAGCCCATGTGTGGTCATCGCATCAAGCACTCCTTCTAATTGCTTCAAATATGCTTTCGAAGCAGGTAAAATCGCATTAGAAAACATGACGCCTGTCATTCTCCTAACTGACGGATTCCTCGCAAACGGCTCCCACCCTTGGAAATTCCCTACTATGAAAGATTTACCGGAAATAAAGACCCGAATAATAACTCAGCAAACCGAAAAATATCTTCCATACCAAAGAATAGAAGGAACAACTATTCGCCAATGGGCATTCCCTGGTATGAAAGGATATGAACACAGAATAGGAGGATTAGAAAAGATGGCAGTAACAGGAACAGTCTCTTATGTACCTGAAAATCACGAAGTCATGACCTATGAGAGAAAACGTAAAATACAAGAAATTGCCGAACAACTACCACTCCAAGAAATTGATGGAGAAACATCGGGAGACATTTTAATTGTTGGTTGGGGAGGAACTTATGGACATTTATTAACCGCAGTCTCAGAACTTAGAGAAGCCGGACAAACTCTCAGCTATACACACTTTAACTATATTAATCCGTTACCAAAAAATACCGCCGACGTATTCCAAGGTTTCAAACGAATAATTATTTTTGAAATAAATGACGGACAATTTTATAAATATTTGCGCTCCGAACTGCCACAATTTAACTACCTAAGATATAACAAGATTCAAGGTTTACCTTTTACTACTTCCGAAATAAAAGAATTTATTATCAAAACTAAGGAGGAATAATAACATGTCAACAAATACTCAATATACATTTAAAGATTTTAAAAGCGACCAACAAGTACGCTGGTGCCCCGGATGTGGAGACATAGCAATAATGAACGCTATACAAAAAGCAATGGCACAATTAGATATCCCGATAGAAAATTACGCCGTAGTCTCCGGAATAGGTTGCTCATCCCGTTTCCCTTATTACATGAGTACCTACGGATTCCACGGAATACATGGACGAGCAGGTGCATTAGCATCCGGAGTCAAATGTGCAAATCCTAATCTCAGCGTATGGCAAATTACCGGAGACGGAGATGCAATGGCTATCGGCGGAAACCATTTTATCCACGAAATCAGAAGAAATATTGACCTGAATGTAATTCTTTTTAATAATCAAATATACGGATTAACAAAAGGACAGTACTCTCCCACTTCACTACTTGGACAAGTAACTAAAACTTCTCCTTACGGAACAATTGAACGACCTTTTGAACCAGGCGAACTCGTCATCGGCTCGCAAGGAACATTCTTCGCCCGCAGTATTGACAACAACTTGAATATGAACACCGAAATTTGTATAGAAGCAGAAAAACATAAAGGAACAGCGGTAGTAGAAATTTTGCAAAACTGCGTTATTTTCAATGATGGTGCGTATGATTATCTAACCGATAAAGAACACAAAGAAGACCGACAAATATATCTCAAAGATGGAGAACCTATGATTTTTGGCAAAAACAAAGATAAAGGGTTAATTTTAGAAGGTATGAATTTGAAAGTAGTGAAAATAGGCGAAAACGGAATCACCGAAAAAGAAATTCTGGTACACAACGCTAAAGACCCGAAACCTTATTTACAACTAATGCTGATAAACATGAAATACCCTGAATTCCCTGTCGCTTTTGGAGTTATCAGACAGGTGGAAGCTAAAAATTATGACATGGTTTTACATCAACAAATAGCCGAAGTAAAACAAAAATCACCGTTAAAATCTATGGATGACCTCCTCGCAAGTGGAGATACATGGGTAGTAGAATAATAACTTAAATATAAATACTGATTTTATGAAAATAAGAAAACTGATTTTAGGAATTTTGTTTAGTACAATTATCTGGTTTAGCTATTGCAGCAGCGAAACTAATGCCAAGAAAGAAGACGCCGTTAAAGAAGACAAAACGGAAGAAAGCGGCACCGCTACAAACGAGAAAGGAGGAGTAATTGTCCTCAATAACGCAGATTTTAAAAAGTTAGTTCATAATTATGAAGCTAATCCGGACTGGAAATTTCTCGGAAATAAACCTTGCATCGTAGATTTTTATGCTGATTGGTGCAAACCTTGTAAAATGATAGCACCTATAATGGAAGAACTATCTATTAAATATGCAGGTAAAGTTAATTTTTATAAAGTTGATGTAGATGCCGAAACCGCACTTTCCTCAGCTTTTAATATTCAAAGTATCCCGGCAGTATTGTTTTGTCCCGCAGACGGCGCACAACCACAATTCTCCGTAGGTTCAATGGCTAAGGAAGACTATATTAAAGCTATTAATGACATTTTAAAAGTAAATTAATTCAATCATATATGCTTAAAGATAAATTATTTACAGAATTTCCTCCTGTTAGCACAGCACAATGGGAGGAACTGATTATTAAAGACCTAAAAGGTGCTGATTATGATAAGAAACTAATATATAATACGATAGACGGATTAAAAATCCGACCTTATTATAGAGAAGAAGACCTGGAAAAAATTAGTTATTTACAAACCGAACCAGGACAATATCCATTCCTTAGAAAAAAATGTAAGAACACAAACGCATGGGATATACGTCAAGATTTTGTAGTAACTAACGTGGAAGACGCTAATAAAAAAGCACTTAATTACATAACCAGAGGTGCAAATTCTATCGGTTTTATATTTGAAGACGACTTTGAAATATCACAAAATGATTTTGCCGAGCTCTTGAAAAATATTGATTTGACTGAGACGAAAGTCAATTTTGTGGCTAATCATGGAACACATGTTATTTTGCCGTTACTCTACAAAGAAGCAGAAAACAGAAATATTGCATTGGAGAACATTCGCGGTTCAATCAGCTTTGACCCCATTGGAAACATGTCTTTGAAAGGAAAATTCAAATCCGACATAGAACTCGTCTATAATAAAATAGCAGAGATAGCCAAAAAAAATGCCAATCATCTAAAATTTAAAACCATCACCGTTAATGCCAAACATTTTGGAAATGCCGGAGATTCACTGGTGCAAGAACTCGCATTCGGACTCGCACTCGGTAATCAATATCTTAATATCGCCACCGACAAAGGACTCTCCGCAGACGAAGTTGCTCCAAGTATGCAATTTGTGTTTAGTATAAGTTCTAATTATTTTTTGGAAATTGCTAAATTTAGAGCTGCAAAAATTTTGTGGACTAAGATAGTAGAACAATATCTGCCACAAAATCTTAAATCTTGTAAGATATTTATGCACGCAGTAACTTCGGATTGGAACAAAACTATTTACGACCCGTATGTTAATATGTTGAGAACTACCACAGAAGCAATGTCAGCAATACTCGGAGGCGTAAATTCTTTGTGTATAGAACCGTTTGACAAGTTTTTTAACTCTCCAAGCGAATTTTCCGAACGAATAGCACGAAATCAGCAATTGATTCTTAAAGAAGAAGCCAATTTAGACAAGACTATTGACCCAAGTGCCGGTTCATATTATATAGAAAATTTAACTGACAGCATAATAGACGCAGCATGGAAATTATTTTTGGAGACTGAAGACAAAGGCGGTTATATTCAAGCTTTTAAACAAGAATTTATACAAACCGAGATAGAAAAAATCTCCCAAAAAAGAGATATGAATATTGCCACTCGCCGCGAAATACTACTCGGCGTAAATCAATATCCTAATTTTAACGAGAAAATTGCTACTCAAATAGATACGAACATTGTTAATAAAGAACTCAAAATTGACACCGATAATCTCTGGGCTAAGCCACTAAAACAATACCGAGGCGCAAAAGCGTTTGAAATGTTGAGACTTGAAACAGAAAAATTTGCCAAACGACCAAAAGTTTTTATGCTGACAATCGGCAATCTTGCCATGCGAAAAGCGAGAGCTACTTTTGCGTGTAACTTCTTTGCATGCGCTGGATACGAAGTTGTTGATAATAACGGATTTGCGACCACCGAAGAAGGTATTAAAGCCGCATTAGATGCAAATGCAAATATTATTGTTATCTGCTCCTCTGACGAAGAATATACCGAATTGGCGCCGCAAGCGTATCAACTTTTAGATAATAAAGCCATTTTTGTTGTCGCAGGAGCACCCGCGAACACCGAAGAACTAAAAGCTAAGGGAATACAACATTTTATCAGTATCAAATCTAATGTTCTTGACGAGTTGAAACGTTATCAAAAACTATTAAATTAATGAATTATGAAGCCAAATTTCAAAGAAGTAAATATTAAACAGGCAACAAAAACAGACGCCAATGTTGAGCAGCTGGGAGATAATTGGATAACCGCAGAGCAAATAGCAGTCAAACCAATTTACACCAAAGACGACCTCCAAGAAATGGAACATCTTAATTATGCAGCAGGGATAGCACCATTTTTGAGAGGACCATATTCTACTATGTACGTTATGCAACCATGGACAATACGACAATATGCAGGATTTTCAACTGCCGAAGAATCTAATGCCTTCTACCGTAGAAATCTGGCAGCCGGACAAAAGGGGTTGTCAGTTGCTTTTGACTTAGCCACGCATAGAGGTTATGACAGCGACCATCCAAGAGTAGTAGGAGATGTTGGTAAAGCAGGAGTAGCAATTGACTCCATTTTAGATATGAAAATCTTGTTTGACCAAATTCCACTTGATAAAATGTCCGTCTCCATGACAATGAACGGAGCCGTATTACCTATAATGGCATTTTATATTGTCGCCGCCGAAGAACAAGGTGTAAAACCCGAACTATTAACGGGAACTATTCAAAATGATATTCTTAAAGAGTTCATGGTTAGAAATACTTATATTTATCCGCCGGCAACCTCGATGAGAATTATTGCAGATATTTTTGAGTACACCGCCAAAAATATGCCTAAGTTCAATTCAATCTCCATCTCCGGATATCACATGCAAGAAGCAGGAGCTACTTGCGACATAGAGCTTGCATACACACTCGCAGACGGTTTAGAATATTTACGAACTGGAGTAAACTCAGGAATGAATATAGATGAATTTGCACCGCGACTCTCATTCTTCTGGGCAGCAGGAATGAATCATTTTATGGAAATTGCTAAAATGAGAGCTGCAAGAATGCTCTGGGCTAAGATAGTCAAACAATTCAACCCGAAAAATCCTAAATCTTTAGCATTGCGCACACATACACAAACATCCGGCTGGAGCTTAACAGAGCAAGACCCGTTCAATAACATTGCACGAACATGTGTAGAGGCACTCGCCGCCGCGCTCGGACACACGCAATCGCTACACACGAACGCACTTGATGAAGCAATAGCATTGCCTACGGACTTCTCCGCCAGAATAGCAAGAAACACACAAATATATTTGCAAGAAGAAACCAACATTTGTAAAGCCGTAGACCCATGGGCAGGTTCGTATTATGTTGAAAATCTTACTAATGAAATAGCACACAACGCATGGAAACTTATACAAGAAGTAGAAGAACTCGGCGGAATGTCTAAAGCGATAGAAACCGGAATACCTAAGATGAGAATAGAAGAAGCATCGGCGCGTAAACAAGCTAAAATTGACTCCCGACAAGATACTATCGTAGGTATAAACAAATATAAATTAGATAAAGAAGACCCTATCGAGACATTAGAAGTAGATAACACTGCCGTAAGAGAATCCCAAATAAGACGTTTGAAAAATTTAAAAGAAAACCGTAATAATGCCGAAGTTGAACTCGCATTAGAAGCAATAACGAAATCGGTAGAAACAGGTGAAGGAAATTTACTCGCATTGGCAGTAGACGCAGCACGAAAACGCGCTACTCTCGGTGAAATTTCTTTTGCTATAGAAAAAGTAGCAGGACGTTATAAAGCAATAATACGTTCTATATCTGGAATTTACTCATCAGAAACTAAAATGGACGAAAAATTTAATACCGCTAAATCACTCGCAGATAAATTTGCCGAGTCAGAAGGTAGACGACCACGAATTATGATAGCCAAAATGGGACAAGACGGACACGACAGAGGAGCAAAAGTAGTGGCGACAGCGTATGCCGACATGGGATTTGATGTGGACATCGGTCCTTTGTTTCAAACACCGGAAGAAGCAGCGAAGCAAGCAGTAGAAAATGACGTACACATACTCGGTGTTTCAAGTCTTGCCGCCGGACACAAAACTCTCGTACCGCAAGTAATTGACGAACTAAAAAAACTCGGAAGAGAAGATATTATGGTCATCGTAGGAGGAGTAATTCCGCCGCAAGACTATCAATTCTTGTACGATGCCGGAGTGATAGGTATATTCGGACCCGGAACAGTGATATCGGAAGCCGCTATTAAAATATTAGAAATTTTGTTAGATGCTAATAATTAAGAAAACTCTGGTGCTTAATTTTGTATAACTAATTTGGTAGTCCTAAAAAGTAAAGATTATTTTATTTTTTAGGATTACTGTTAATTTTTAATCCCGAATTTTCAAGGAATCAAATTATAATAAACATGGAAATTTTTTTTCAAAACAAGTATGCTCAAGTAAATATAGACAAAGAGAGTAAATATACAGAAACTATATTTTTTGAGACAACATCTTCTATGACTGAGGAAGACTATAAAGCCATTTCGCTACAAGAAATAGAGTGGCTCAAAGAGTATAAAAAATATGATATTCATTTGTCCTTAGTAGATATGAGGAATTTTTTATTTCCCATTGTGCCTGAATTACAAGAGTGGGCAGCAAAACTGATGCCGCTATTAGACTATCCAGAAAATATGAAACATGCAATTGTCATGAGTGAAGATATATTTACACAAGTATCAGTGGAACAAACACACGAAGAAATAGACTCGAATTGTGAAAAAAACAGCAATACACAATATTTTGATAATATAATAGACGCTAAACGATGGTTATTTGCTTAATAAATTTAGGTGCTTGAATATTTTTTGTGGAAAATTAATTATCACGCAAAGACGCAAAGCAAACCAATATATTAAAACCGATGATTTTCAAATTGACTAATTGCTAACTATTTTAGTCGCTATCAGCCGCTGATAGTTAGCATTTATATCATGATGATAAACATATATAATATATTCATTTTCTGTCTGATAGAAATTGCCTTCTATTTCTTCGGTAGATATTTTATCTTTATTTTTGGTAACATATATATAATTATAATATCCTTGTTTGAGGAATATATTAGCTTCATATTGTTGAGTATCATAATTATATGTCATTTTATTGGTTTCATTACAATTCCAATCACAAAATTCACCTATTATATAAACCTCATTATCTAAAGGAAAATCTCTTTTCAATGTAAAATGAACTACACAATAATCCGATTCTATCGCCGAGTTGATTGCGTTATTATTTTTTATCAGCCGTTTGCCATTAATATCTTCGGTAGAAATGAACGCATTGTGTCGGCGAATAATATTTTGAACTAAGTATAAATGATAAAACGGTTCTTCATACTGAACATTATAAACTTTTTCGGAGATAAATTTTAGCTCTTTGCCATCAAAAAAATGAAACTCGTTACCTGCTTCAAACACATTTTCTTTGTCGTAGTTATAGTCTAAGGTGTTGGAGGAGATAAAACGGGGTTTCAAATATTTGCAATTGTCAGTGCGATTGTTTTGTGAAACAATAACTTGTATATCTTCGGCAGGTGATTTTATTTTGTAATTGGTTATATCTATGGAAAAATCCACTTCATGCGAGGTCGCAATATATAACGGGTCCGATGTTTTTTTTACTTTTGCGGTCAACGAAACCAAATTTTCGGTCACAAAAAAACGTTTTGTAAGGACTACATTTTCGGTGTCGTAGTCTTGATAAATTTTAATAATGTAATTACCTGAAATTAAGAACTTTATATATTGATTAGGTAATGTAAGTTGATAATTAACATATTTACAAAACGTAGAGAAAGAAGATTTGTATTGTTCAATGTCGTTTTCTTCGAAGCCCTCTATGTATTCGGAAAACATTAGGTCGGATGCTTGCCACTGGGAATTGCAATGAATTATAGTGTACTGATATTTTCGGGTCTGCTGTTTTGGGTTTAAATTATCAAAACTTAAAATTATTTTTTCGTCCGCGTTTAAATTTATTATCGGAAGACTAAGTTCGGAGCCAAATTTATAAATCAATACGGTACTTATTTCGCTGTCATATATTTTATTTTCATAGGTTTGAGAATATATATTTGAAATAGAAAATATTAATGACAAAAAAATAATTTTAAGTTTTTTCATCGGGTCGCGTTATTTTTTCTTTTTGAAATTCAACGTGTTACCGCGGCTGAGGAATGAGAGAGATAAATTTTCGGCATCAACTTTCAAAATTTCATAACAAACAAAATCGCCGCCTTCAAGCAGTGTTATCATATTTCCGTCATTATTAGTAGCTTCTGTTTTAGCTGTCAGACATTTACTTGAGAGCAAAAATTCTGCTTCGCTACTGTTTTTGCCGTCATAGATAAATATCCACTTGTTTTTAGCAAATTCTATCTCCGATTTGGCGTCTTCGGTGTCAGTCCATCGTCCTTGCAACAAATCATATTTTGTTGTTGCAGCTTTTTCTTTATCTATTGTTACTTCTTCTTTACTTTCCTGTTTTTGTTTATTTTCCCCACTATTGGAGCATGCTGACCAGACAAACAACATACTAATTACTACGAACAAAAAAACAACTTTATTTTTCATCTTTACATTAATTTATGTTAATAACGCAAAAATAAAAAATAAAATTGTTATAAAAAAATATTTTGTTATAAATCTATACGGATTCCGAAGCTAAACGGATACAATTCGGGACCTTGATTTTTTTCAAATAACGGTTGTAAGCTGTAATTACCAAATAATTGTAAATTTTCATAACCTATTCGTGCTGTTAATCCGTATCTGAAAGGAGATAGTTGATAGTCACCTTCTATTCTTAATTTCTTTAAGTCGTCGTCTTTTTCATATACTTTTCGGGTTTTAGAATTAATTTTTACGGCTGCTTCTGCTCCTAATCCTACAAAAAATATTTTATCTTTTCGTCCTGTCGGTATTTGAAATTCAAATATTAACGGCATTTTTAAGTAAACGGTATTTAGACTGTTCTTCTTGTAAGTAAGAGTAGATAATTCACCGCTGATAACTCCGTTGTCGTCTTCTTGTAAGTCAATATTTTGTTTTAAACGGTAGTTATTCCAATCCACTCCCATTCCGGTCACAAACCCTAAGTATCGTGAACCCACAGAGATAGGGATACTGTGTTGTATAAAATTTAAGCTGTAAGCCCACGATTTATTCGTATTTAGCTCCATAAATTTGCTTGTAGCATCTAATGTCATAGAGTATTCCGGATTCAAATAACCATTCAATCCAAATTCAAAACCTACATAATGTCCTCTAAATTTGTTACATTTTTTCTTTTTACAGCCCAAGTCTTCTTTGGAGAAGAAATCTGAGTCTTCTAATTCGTCGGCTAAGTCGTCTAATTTGTCGGCAAGTTCTTCTATTTCGTTTTCTATTTGTTCTATGCCATGTTCAAAAGCTTCTATCTTTTTTTCATACTCGGAAATTTCTTCATTATTTTTATCTATCTTCGTTTGTAGTTCGTTCTTTTTGGTTTCGTCCTCTTCGTCTTTCATTTCAGATATTATAACTTTGTTTGAGTCTTTTAGTAATTGTATTCTCTTCTCGTAATTGATTATCTTAAATTGAAAATCTTTTACGCCTTTTTTGAGTTCGTTTATTCCTTCGCCGAGTTCTACTCCTTCTTCTAATAACGACTTGTCTTCTTCGGTTTTGGTACTGTCTGCCTGTGCAAAAACGCGGCTCACTGCTAATACTAAGATAACAAAATACACACACACCATTTTAATCACTGATATTGATTTCATATAAATATATTTTAAAAGATTTTTTATTTTTATTTGTGAGTAAGACGCACAAGCATGAAAAAAGTTACAACTTTCTTTTTTTTTCTAAAAAAAAATCTTTTTTTTTTTAATTAATAAAAAAAAATTATCTTTGCAGTCCCTTCTCATACGAGAGAGTATTTTGTGTGATGGGAAATTAAACATGTTGTTTAATTTTAAGTAACACTATAATTGTAGTTATGAAATCTATAGAATTAAAAGGAACTTTAAGAACAGTTTTTGGCAAGAAGAGTAGTAAGAAAGTAAGGATTAATAAAGAGGTGCCTTGCGTGTTGTATGGTGGCGAGTCAGTTGTTCATTTTGCATTGGTAGAAAAAGAGTTGCGTGCTATAGTTTACACGCCGGAGATTTTTGTGGTTAATTTAGTAGTAGAAGGCAAGACTTATCGCGCAGTGATGAAGGATTTGCAATTTCATCCAGTCTCTGACGAGATATTGCATGTTGACTTTTTGGAAGTTAGTGATGACAAAGATGTGACAATTAAATTGCCGGTAGAATTGACAGGATTTTCAGTAGGCGTAAAAGCAGGTGGAAAATTATCTTCAGGTGCTCGTTTGTTGACTGTAAAAGGAAGAATTAATGATATTCCGGAACGTGTGGTCGTAGATATAACAAATTTGGAGCTCGGTAAGACATTGAAAGTCTCTGATTTAAGTTATGAAAAAGTAACTATCTTAGACCCTAAGAATGTTGTGGTTGCCGCAGTTCGTCTCACTCGTGCTACTAAGGCTGCTCCAGGTGAAGAACCTAAGGAAAAAGAAAAAGAGAAAAAATAGTTGTTTCATTGGTTTGTTTTTCAAAGATGCCGCATAGTCCAATTGACCTGCGGCATTGTTGTTTTATGACATTGTTTTATTGTAACTATTTAGCAACGTAGTTGCGTAATCTTTGTAGAAAATAAATAACATCCACACCAAAATAGCAACGTAGTTGCGAAATCTTTTTTAATCAATATTTTATATCGTCTGCAATTGATGCTAATTTTTTTCTACAAAGATTTCGCAACTACGTTGCTAAAATTCTAAATTCTCATAATTATTTTACGCACCTTTTGTTTTTTCGTTAATTCTTTTCTACAAAGATTTCGCAACTACGTTGCTAAAATTCTAAATTCTCATAATTATTTTACGCACCTTTTGTTTTTTCGTTAATTTTTTTCTACAAAGATTTCGCAACTACGTTGCTAAAATTCTAAATTCTCAT
>DYQJ01000316.1 GCA_020719345.1 Draconibacterium orientale
ACATGGCATGAGGAAGTAATTTCTACGCTAGTTAAGGAACTGCCAAATAATTTGTATGGCACAAGCAATGTCTATTTTGCCAAAAAATTTAATCTTACTCCAATAGGTACTATGGCACATGAATATATACAAGGTTGCCAAGCAATTAGTCCATCTTTGCGAGAAAGTCAAAAATATGCATTCAAGCTATGGCTAAAAGAATATAGCCATAATTTATGTATCGTATTGTCAGATACTTATAATTTGGAAGTTTTTTTAAAAGATTTTGATATTAATTTATGCAAATTATTCGATGGCGTTCGGCAAGATTCTGGGGATCCTTTCAAATGTGGAGACCGCATATTGGATCATTATAAATACATGGGGGTTGATCCCAAAACCAAGAAAATAGTATTCAGTGATAATTTGGATTTTCCATTAGCTATAAAATTATATAATTATTTTAAAGACCGCACCTATCCCATGTTTGGTATTGGTACCAATCTAACTAATGACTTAGGATACGCTCCTATTCAAATTATTATTAAAATGACAGAATGTAACGGACAACCAGTTGCTAAAATCACTGACAATCCCGAAAAAATCGCTTGCAAAGATTCTTTGTATCTTGTCCATTTAAAAAAAGTATTCGAAATTTAATGTTGATCTCATGCACAAACAATACATAGAATTTTTTGCTTTTTTATACTACAATGAAGCTTTAAAATATTATAAGGAGAGAGAATGAAACAACTATTAATATTAATAGCTTTTGGATTATTGTGCTCTAACATCTATGCTTTTACAACAGGAAATCAAACTCAAATGAAATCTTCTCAAGAAATAAACAAAGCCCAAGGCGATGCTTTTTTGGCAGCAAATAAAAACAAACCAAGCGTAATAACCTTACCTGACGGTTTGCAATACAAAATTATTGTTGATGGCAAGGGAGGGAAGCCTTCATTGAACACGGATCTTCACGGTTATAAATTAGTATAGATTTTAAGTATTGCTGGCAGCAGTGATTGTCAGCGCGGACCACCAAGCCAAGATACTTTTGTTTTTTCAAATTTTTTCATTGCTGATAACAACTCAGGTAAGTTTCTTTTCTTTTTCATATAAACTAACGCACTACTATCGCTAACTTCTATGTTGCCGTTGTTATTAATAAGCTTCTCATATAGTGTCTGAGGGGTGCTATGCTCGTAACCAGTTAAGTCATTGGCCAAAACACGATATAGATTATGAGCAAGAATTGACATTGTTAAATCAAAATCAACTTTGATTACCATCGAAGATGACACTTTATTCAAATGAAAAAAATGTGTCTGCTCAGAAATGCTTTTTTCTACCAACCATCTTCTAGCATATTTTCTCAATACTTGTTCAACTCCTAACTCAAAGTCATTTGTAATAATTAATGCTGGTTTTATTTTTCCGTGTCCCGTTACTGCAATTTGCCTAATATTTTTGTTGTATCCTTTTAATAAAATTGTTTGGTCTGCAACGGTTAGCTCTCTGGTTTTGTTACCAGAGGCTTGAACGCGCACTTTTTTCCATAAACTCGCTGGGAGTTGGTTCAACTCATCAACAATGTTTTTTCCTCTTCTTCTGATAGTAATAAATTTAGTTTTGTTATCGTCTAGTTTGCTCAGATTTTCATAGGTGGTGAATTTACTGTCGAACACAAGATAACTGATGTTTTGTTTTCCTGATTCTTTATAAAAATCCAAAAACTCTACAACCACATCAGACTCATTGTCGTGTCTTACGGTTGTGTCTCCATATGTGATAATACCGGTATCAGGGTCTTGTGCTATAGCAGCTAAAATACTAGATAATGCTTTATGCCTTGTGCCAGACCAATTATTTTCCAAGTGAGAATCATCTCCCCAGTATGGAACCGCTACAAAATCCAAATTCGTTGTGTCTGCCAAAAGCCCAGCTTTTTGCCATAATTGGCACAATTCTTTCAAAAAAGACATGTTCATTTTTCGCGTTATGCGATGAGAATATGAGGAAAACCATGCTGTTTTTGGTAAAACATTTAATCCAGCAAAAAAACCACTCCCCCTGTCCATACACCATAAATCATCTGCAGTATACCTTCTTACGTTAGATAATTTTAGGGCAACAAAACTCAATATTGCGCTAATTTTTGGAATTGTTTTTGTTTCCGGAAATAATGAATTGGTAATAATTTTATCAAGCCCTAAATCAACAATGTATGGAATGAAGCATAATATACCAACATTCATTGTATTAAACATTTCATCACCATATCCAAGTAAAGTTGCTATTGGAGCCGGTACTTTAGTTTGGGATAAAGTATCAGCTTTTGTGCTTTTACTTCTTCGTGGCAATCTGGCGAATCCCTCTTTGTTTATTAGTTTATAAATATAGGTCTCAGAAATGCTTTGTTTTTGCGTATCTAAAATAGCTTTTATATCTGACACTGAAAGATATTTTTTTCTCAGCGCAATAATAAGTTGATCTGTATTATTTCCATATTCTTTTGTTGGTCGACCAATTGCTGATGGCGCAAAGAATCGTTCTTCAAGCTGTTTTTTATCGAGTTGTTTAAAAGTGCTGGCAAAACAATATATGGAGTTTTCTGTATAACCAAATCGTTTTGCTGTTTCACGCGCTGATAACTTTTCATAAAAATAAGCGCGCAGTGCTTCGTACTGTTTGTGCGCAGGATAATCAGGATTATCAAAAAAATTATAAGTGGTGTCCATTGTTATAAACCTATATTAATTTCGACCGTGAAACGATAGTACTATACTGGTTAAAATATGAGCATGTCAAGCGTATTATGTGTAAAATCCCTTTATTTACGCAATTATTTACAAATACGCTAAACATGGTGCATGACTTTGTAAACAGTGAGATAGCTATATACCTGATATATTAGTATAGATTTTTTCGTTGGTAAAAAAGTTAAAATTATATTATTTGTTGATTTTTAAAGGATTTTTTTCGGGATTTAAAATATTAGGCGCACGATTCTATACTAATTAACAACGTGAAGATCCGTGTTGATTTAAATTTTTTTCGATGCGGTATTTTTGTCTGGAGAGAAGTTAGCGGGAATTGCTGCTGAAGTAGTAGAAAGTTATATCGGATTGCTAGGAGATATTACCAGCTTTA
>DYQJ01000317.1 GCA_020719345.1 Draconibacterium orientale
ACATGTCTTCCTTTGTCCACCGATTTTATCGGAGGTTATTAATGTGTAACTCCTTCGGAGTTGAGAACATGTCTTCCTTTGTCCACCGATTTTATCGGAGGTTATTTATGTGCAACTCCTTTCGGAGTTGAAAACATGTCTTCCTTTGTCCACCGATTTTATCGGAGGTTATTTATGTGCAACTCCTTCGGAGTTAATAGGACTGCAACTATTTAGCACTTAATGTATTGAATATCTATATTTTTTCTCGCAGAGTTTCGCAAAGATTTGATAATCAATAAACTTGGGTGCTAAATAGTTAAAATAATTTTAAATACCTGCGGTCTTTTTTACTTCTTCTGCTGTGACCATTCCGCCATTGTTTCCCCAACTATTTAAAATATAGTTCACTACGTCAGCAACTTCTTCATCCGTTAATTTAATAGCCGATACCGATGCTCCCATCACTCCTCCGGGATATTCTTTTCCGTTGACAACAATAGGGACATTTGAACCTTGAATAGTTTGTAAAATTGCTCGTTTTTTGTCGGCTAACAAATAATCTGATTTTGCAAGTGGCGGAAAAGTTCCTTCTATTCCCTCTCCATTTGGTTGATGACAAGTAGCACACGTTCCCTTCACTTCATAAACTGTTTTTCCTTTAGACAAATCCATCGTTTTAGTGTCGTCTTCTTTTTTAGTTTCTCCACCTCCACACGAAGCCAAAACTACCATGCCCGCAACTGCATATACGGACAGAAACTTCCATAATTTTCTTTTCATTATACGTAAAAATTAAAATGTTATGTTATTTTATTTATTTTGTATCCCTTTGTTGCATAAAATATTACATAAATATAACAAGGAATTAAGACAATATATGCCATGTGATTATCTAAATTTTCGGCAAAGTATCCATACAACATCGGCATCAATGCTCCGCCTAAAATTCCCATAACCAATAGTGCTGAAGCGGTTTTTGTATGTCTGCCAAGTCCCTCAATAGCAAGGGGCCAGATAGAAGGCCACATTATAGAATTTGCCAACCCTAAAAAAGAAATAAACAATACCGACCAAAATCCATTAAACAAAAGCGCCAAGATAGTAAACAATCCGCCGATGAGAGAGAACACAAGTAACGCCTTAGCTTGAGTAATATATTTTGGTATTGCTACTATTGCAATAATATATCCTAAAATCATAGTAAACAATGTTATAGAAGAGAAAAACTTTGCTTTGTTGCTTTCTATACCAAGCCATTCACCATACCTAATCAGCGTGTCCACCGAGATAACTTCTGCCCCTACGTAAACAAAAATAGCTAATACACCGAGCCACATGTAAGTATAAGAAAATATACTTCTTTGCGGTTTGCTGTCTTCATCTTTAATATCCGTTTTTATGTCCTCCGGCAATTTAGAAAATTTTATCATCAGCGCGAGTAAAATCAACGATGCCGCAATAATAATATATGGTAGCATTACTTTGTCGGCAAGGAGAGATAATTCTGCGGCTTTGTCGGTTTGGTTAAGTGTGGCTAATTTTTCTTTTAGTGCGTCAAAATCTTTTAATACGATGGAACCCAGAATAATAGGACTCATTATTCCTGCAACTTTATTGCAAATCCCCATAATACTTATCCGTTTGGCAGCACTTTCAAGCGGACCGAGAATCGTTACATACGGATTAGAAGCAGTTTGTAAAATAGATAATCCTGTTCCCTGCACAAATAAAGCAATAAGAAATAACAAATAATTTTTAGACAACGCCGCCGGTAAAAATAGTATTGCACCTGTTGCCATCGTTATCAAACCTAATGACATTCCAAATTTGAATCCCGTTTTTTTCAAGAGCCACGACGAAGGCAATGCAGTAAAAAAATAAGATATATAAAAAGCAAAAGTAACTAAATAGACCTTCATCTCACTATCTATTTGGCAGACAACACGAAGGTAAGGTATCAATGTAGCATTTAGCCACGTAATAAAACCAAAAATAAAAAACAAGATTCCTATTATCACAATAGAATATCTATAATTAGAAGCATTTATATCAGTTGACATTATATATAATTTTTAAATAAATTTAAAATTTCAATGGACAAATCCTAATTCTATCGCTTTTTTGATTAAACCGACCGAGTTTTTTACATCAAACTTCTTAAATAATATTCTTCGGTACGTTTCAATAGTAGGAATGCTGATAAACAGTATGTTAGCGATGTCTTTATTAGTTTTTTCTTGTGCAATAAGATTTAATACTTCGGTCTCCCGTTTAGAAAGCGAGATGATAACAGAGCTGTCTGACTCATGTGAATTTTGTAAAATCTTAATTATCAAATTATTGATATTGTTAGGAAAATATTTTTCACCTAATAATATTTTATTTATCGCTGCTGTTATTATCTCTTCCGATTCCGATTTCATAAGAAAACCATCTATATCTAATTTAAGCAGCGGTTTAAGTATTTGAATATCATCAAATTGAGAGATTACTAATATTTTAATATTCTTATATTTTTGGCGGACAAATTTTATTAACTCCATTCCCGTAATTTCCGGCATGGAGATGTCAGTGATTAAAAAGTTTACATTATTATTTTGTAAACAATCTATTGCTTGTTGTCCATTTCTTGCAACAAATATATATTCAAATTTGTTGCTTCGTTGTGCTACACTTTTAATTCCTTCAAGCATCAAAGGGTGATCATCTGCAATTAAAACATTTATTTTCGGCATAATAAATAATTTTATGTTTAAGTTATTTTTTCGGTAGGAATTAATATAACAAAAGTTACGCCCTCTCCAGGTTTAGAGTTTATCTCACACTGTCCACCGATTGCGTCTAATCGTTTGAAAATATTTTCTATTCCTATCCCTTTTTTATAGTTATTTTTGTCAAAACCTATTCCGTTGTCGGTATATACTAAGTTTATATTATTTTCTATATCAATAAGTTCCACATCTATTTCGGTAGCGGATGCATATTTCAATGTGTTTGTTACTAATTCTTGAATAATACGAAAAATAGCTTTTTGTATTTCCTGACCGTTTTTTATATGCGACCAATATAAAGAAATTGTGTCATAAAAATTTGATAACGTAAAAAAATGGTGACTAAACACGCTATTTATTTTATTTTCAAGTA
>DYQJ01000318.1 GCA_020719345.1 Draconibacterium orientale
AAAGTAAAAACGCAAAGTTTCGCAAAGAAGTGTAACCTAATAAATGAAATATGCCGAAATAATTACATAAGAATAAAAGTTTAAATTATACTCGTTTTGAGTATATGATATGTTTAATCTAAAAAACCATATAATTTATATTTCTTATACTTTGTTAAAACACATTTACTAAATTTTAAATAAATATTTTATGAAAAAGTACAATTCATTTTTTTTGTTATTAATTGTTATTGTTTTATGCTCTTGCGGCAGTAAAAAATTGGAGTGGTCACAAGCAAATTTTGATAAAAATCTTGCTACCGGATTAACTTATGAAGGCGAAATTGTAGATGGAGAGCAGTGGACTGATGCCAATGGCAAAAACTTACTTCTATTTTGTGAAAAAGACGTCAATCATCCGCCAACTGATGATATGGAAATGACTGATAGATATTTGTATGTATATCATTTCGTGGACAATAAAGACGGCTATAAATTGAAGAACGAAATAAAAGACGCATCCACTGAATGTTCTTTTGAAATAAGAGCGCGATTTATGGAAAGTTCCGTAACTATCACCGACTTAGACAATGATGGAGTAGGAGAGATGACATTTTGTTATCGCTTAGGTTGCAGCAGTGAACTATCTCCTGATGACTTAAAATTATTTTTTATTGAAGACTCCGACAAATATTCTATTACAGGAAATACTTTTGTGGACTACGGCGGAGGTATCACCGATGGAGGAGTAATGACATTAGGTGAAAATTTTACAAAAGCTGATGCCAAATTTCAAGAACACGCTAAGAATGTTTGGGAAAATCAAAAAGTGCATGAAAAAGAAAGCAGCAAATAATAGAGAAAATATTTTTACGAAAAAATATTCTAATAACTAAAAGAATAATATTTTTTATTACATTTGCACAAAATAAATTAGTAATAATATTAAATAATTAAAATATGTCATTAGGACGACGCAAAACAGAATTGCAAAAAAAACGTGAACTGATAGAATTAGGAGGCGGAGAAAAAGCAATAGAAAAACAAAAAACTATGGGCAAACTCACTGCAAGAGAACGAATATTAGCACTGCTTGATAAAAATTCGTTTCACGAGTACGACCAGTTCATCCAACACGATGCACACGATTTTAATATGGCAAGCAAAGAGCTGCCCGGCGACGGAGTTATTACCGGAACAGGAACTTTGATGGGACAACCAATATGTATTTTTGCGCAAGATTTTACCGTAGCAGGTGGCTCGCTCGGTATTATGCACGCCCGAAAAATAACGAAAATAATGGACCATGCCATCAAGATGAGAGTACCTTTAATTGGTATCAATGACTCCGGAGGCGCAAGAGTGCAAGAAGGAGTTAACTCGCTTGCCGGATACGGCGAAATATTTTTTAGAAATACTAAAGCGTCAGGTATAATTCCACAAATATCGGTCATATTAGGACCTTGTGCAGGAGGAGCGGTTTACTCACCTGCGCTAACCGATTTTGTATTTGTCGTGGAAAACATTTCTAAAATGTTTATTACAGGACCAGAGGTCATCAAAACAGTACTGGGCGAAGAAATATCTATGGAAGCACTTGGAGGAGCAAGAACTCATAGCGAAATAACCGGTAATGCACACTTCTTTGCCGAAAGCGAACAAGCATGTTTTGAACAAATTAAAAGACTAATTACCTATATTCCTTGGAATAATACTCGCCGTCCTCTTGCTTTCCCGCCTAAGCAAATAGATAAAAAGTGGAACATTGACGGCATAATTCCGGATGACCCAAAAGAACCGTATGACGTACGTGATGTCATTTGCGCACTCGTAGATGCCTCCGAATTTTTGGAAGTGCATGAAATGTGGGCAAAGAATATTGTCGTAGGTTTTGGAAGAATAAAAGGAGAGACCATAGGATTTGTTGCTAATCAGCCAAATGTACTTGCCGGAGTACTCGACGTAGACTCCTCCGACAAAGCCGCCAGATTTATTAGATTTTGCGATGCCTTCAACATTCCATTAGTTACGTTGGTAGATTTACCAGGTTATCTGCCCGGAGTAGACCAAGAGCATGCTGGAGTAATACGTCACGGCGCAAAATTACTGTACGCATACAGCGAAGCTACTGTCCCTAAAATTACAGTTATTTTACGCAAAGCATACGGAGGCGGATATATCGCAATGAACTCAAGACATCTCGGTGCCGACTTTGTCTTTGCTTGGCCAAATGCTGAAATTGCAGTCATGGGACCGGAGGGAGCAGCTAATATCATCTTTAAAAAAGAAATATCGGAATCTAAGAATCCGGACAAAACACGTCAAGAAAAGATTAACGAATATAAAGAGAAATTTGCTAATCCGTTTGTTGCGGCAGGAAAAGGATATATTGACGCAGTGATAGAGCCATCTGAAACACGACACTTCTTAGAACATGCTCTCGAAGTATCTACTCATAAATTCATCCCTAAAATAGACAGAAAACATGGAATACCTCCATTCTAAAATTAATTGTTATGGCAAAAGATAAATATGAAGTTCTGAATATAGACGAAACTCAATACAATACCTTATATACTGCTAAGTATAAGAATAGGAAGACCTGGACAGCGCCTGACCCTAAGAAGGTCATCTCTTTTATACCAGGGACAATCCTTGATATTTTAGTTAAAAAAGGACAAGAAGTTAAAGAAGGAGAAGTGCTTTTACTGTTAGAAGCAATGAAGATGAGGAACAAGATTGTCGCACCAATGGATGGAAAAATTGCTGCCATTCACGTAAAAAAGACTCAAATAGTGCCAAAAAATGCGCTATTAATAGAGTTCAAATGAGTAATATTAATAAATTCAATGATTAATAATTAATTGTTGCGGAATCTATAAAAAATTACTTATCCTCCACTGTACCTAATTATTTGAGAGTGAGTGGGGGATTTTTTTATAAAAATGTCGGTTACTTAAAAAAATAAACCTTACAAAAAATGAACAAAGAATTTAATATAACCGGAGTTTGTGTACCCGAAATGCACTATATGGTGGACACAAGTAAAAAATTAGATAATATTTTAACCTTAATTGACAAAAGGAAATATTTTAGTATCAATCGTCCACGTCAATACGGTAAAACTACAACTTTTTTTAA
>DYQJ01000319.1 GCA_020719345.1 Draconibacterium orientale
AACGATCATTTAAGTACTCCCAAAAAGAAAGACCATTTTTTCTACATGTTTTTTTGGCTACCCACGTAATCTTGGACAAAATTTTGAACCATATAAGGAATATAAGGTCATATAAGATTGACTGGTACAACTTATATGACCTTATAATTCTTATATGGTTCAAAATTTTGTCCAACTTTATAAGGGTAGCCCAACAATCTAAAAGGTAAGAAATTAGTCAATAATATTTTTTTTAATTAAATATATTTATTAACGTTTTAAATTTTAAAGTTATGTCAGAAAAAAAGAATATTGTTCCAAAGGACAATGAATCAAATCAGAAGAATGCCAACAAAGGACAAAAAGGCACTAACGAGCAGTACGATAAAGCACAAGGTAATAAGGGTAAACAAAAAAATCCTAACCAAAAAAAAGATAATAATGTAGAAGAATAGAATAATCCTTAGTTTTTAAACAAAAAATGGAGTAAGCTGAAAATCCAAGTTAATAGAGTAAGCAATAATTTTATAATAAATTTTTTTTATGAAAAAGTTTTTAATTTTTAGTTTTTTAATTTTTAGTAGCTTAGTAATGTTTTCTCAAGTAACATTTGAAAAAACTTATACCAATGGCAGTTTAGACCTCGGCGCATCAGTGTTAGAAGTGGAAGATGGTTATGTAATGTGCGGCGCCACATTTGATGATGCAAATTTAGATTTTGACATTTTTGCAACAAAAGTTGATTTAGACGGAGTAGTAGTTTGGACAAAAATTTACACCAGTACCGGAATCGGTCACGGCTATGCTAATTACATGTGCGAAACAGCAGACGGAGATTTTCTTTTAACTGGAACCTCTTATGATCCAGCAGTTGGAGACCAAGACGTTTTTGTTTTAAAAATTGATGGCGATGGAAATGAATTATGGGTAGAAGAATTTGATGGCGGAGGAGCAGAAAACGACGGTGCTAATTATATTACCGAAGATGCTGACGGAATAATCACTGTTTGCGGTTATGCTTCTTTTGAAGTGGCTAAAGCAATTGTAAAAAAGATGTGGATTTTTGGGTTACAACCAGATGGCACAAAAATAGCAGAACGTTTTTATTCTTTGAACGGCGATGATGAAGCTAATTCTTTTATAGATTTAGCTGATGGTAGTATGGCGATAATAGGTACTTCGTATGATAATATTAATGGAGATTACGACGGTGTACTTATAAAAGCTAATGCAATGGGAGAAGAAGTATGGAAAGTTTTTTCTATCGGAACAGCTAATGAAGAATATAACGATTTTGTAATTGACATTAACGGTAATTTTATTATAACAGGTTTAATTGAAGACGAAATTAATAAAGATGACGATTTATTATTAATGAGTGTTTCAGCCGATGGAAATATTTTAAATTATTCTTATACATTTGATTACAGTGCAGGTGACGATGTAGCAAACCGTATTTATATTAAAGATGGCGAATATTTTTTAGCAGGTTATATCGGAGATACTCAATTTAATGATGTAGATGCTTATCTTGCAAGAATTAATCCTGCAACGGGAACAATTTTAGGAAGTGTAGTTTATGGAGATATTTATGATGACGAATTTTATGATTTTGATTTCACTGCCGACGGCGGTTATATTTGTATAGGATATCAAAACACAAGCACAAGTACCAGCGACATATATCTTGTAAAAACAGATGATAACGGTGAAGTTACTTCTATTAAAGATGCTATAAAAATAGAAGAAACAAAAATATATCCAAATCCTACATCTAATATCATCAACATTTCTAATGATATATTTGAAAATTACAGTATTACAAGTATTGAAGGTAAGATAGTTGATAATGGAAGTATAGAAAACAAAATAGTTAATGTCAATACTCTACCTGCTGGAATTTATTTTATTACTTTGAAAAATGAACGTCAAACTTCTACTTTCAAATTTGTAAAGAACTAATTATTTTTTAATTTTAATATCTATATTACAGTCTTGCTAAGGCGTTGGCTTTAGCAAGTATTGTTGACTAATTAGAAAAATTGCATTAATTTTACATACGTGCTTATTTGCAAACTCGCAAAGGGAGATAACTTTGACGAGTTTTTTTTATCTCTTTGCTATTGCATTAATATTTTCAAAATAAAAATATATAAAAAAATTGTATTTCAAAATAAAAAAATTAATTTTGACTTTTAAATTTTAATACTATGTTTACATAATAACCCCCAATAAGTTATGGAAAATATTAATTATGAGCATCTCAAAGATTTATTAGAACGAAAATATCAAGAATATAATAATAATGCGTTCATAGAGACGGATCCTATCCAGATTCCACATCTATTTACGAGTCGCGAAAATATTGAGATTTCTGCATTTCTGAGCTCTACTATTGCGTGGGGACAACGAAAATCTATTATCAACAATGCTCGTAAAATGATTCTGCTTATGGAAAACGACCCGTATAAATATTTGACAACCGCCAGTGATTCGGAAATAGACTCTATCTACCGTGTCGTTCATCGGACTTTTAATACTGAAGACTTCAAATATTTTTTGCGGTCATTACGAAACATTTATTTGAATCATGGTGGCTTGCGCCAAGTATTTGAAGATGGCTATCATATAGATTTGACAGTAAAAAGTGCTATAATTCATTTTCGCGAAATCTTTTTTGAGCTGCCACATCTTTCTCGTACAGAACGTCATATTGCGGATGTGAAAAAAAACTCTGCTGCCAAGCGCATAAACATGTTCTTAATGTGGATGATACGCAAAGATTCGGAGGGAGTTCATTTTGGCTTGTGGGATAAAATACCGGTCTCAAAACTGATGCTACCTATTGATGTTCACAGCGGAAATACGGCACGCAAATTGGGACTTTTGCTTCGCAAACAAAACGACTGGAAAGCTGTAGAAGAAGTAACCGCTAATTTACGAAAATTAGATGCCGATGACCCTGTCAAATACGATTTCGCCCTTTTTGGGATAGATTTAACAAAAGCTTTATAACATTTATTTATTCGTTATATGCTATAAAACCAAGACAAATTGATTGATATTGACTTTTCAATTAAATGATTAAATTTGCAAAATAATAAACTTAAAATTAAGATAGTGAAAAAATCGG
>DYQJ01000320.1 GCA_020719345.1 Draconibacterium orientale
TCATATAAATTAGGATAAGTATTATCACTGGAAAAATTACAGTTCCAAATATTTCATATTTTTATCGTCAAATAAAAAAGAGGTCAAGCTGTCTAAAAAGAAGATAGAAGAGAAGTTTAACGATGAACAAAATTCGTAAGTGGATAAAATATAAAACAATTTGGCTTTTAACAGGTTTAATAACTGTATTTGGTGGAATAACAACAAGGTTAGCAACTTGTACACAACAACTAACAGCTGTTGTTACACGAGTTGCGACAAATCCGATAAATCAAACAGCAGCAGTTGAATCTGCATCATTTGTTGCAAATTTGTTTTATGAGGGTTCTGATGATCCTTTTATGACCCCCGGAGCAGGAGGTGAAGTTGGAAAATTAACCCATGTAGTATTGAAAAAGGGAGAAAAACTATTTGGTGATGCTATTGTAAAAATAGTAGGGAAAACTGATGAGATAATAAAATCTGCGAGAGTGTGGTCAAGTCCGCAAATACAAGAAGGTAAACGAGCTATACAAAAAAAGATAGGGCATGCAAAAGCAAACAATTATAAATCTGCTTTTGAAAATATTGATTTTACGCAAGAAAATGCCGAAAAACTAATTCATGAAATAATTGAGGAGGCAGATGTTGTAATTATAAGACCTTATTTGACTAAAATTTATAACTCAAAAGGACAAGGTGTTTCAATTGAAACACAAACAGCAAAATTTGTTGGTTTAGTTGAACGTTCATTAGAAAAAGAATTATGATTGTACAAACATTAAAGAAAGCATTAACGGAGAATCCGCATGTCATTTTTCCGTATGGTAAAATTGAACACAAAGAACTTAAAAACGGATTACAAAAAGTTGATTACAAATTCCCTAAAGAATTAGTTAATTTTTGGGAAGAATTTGGCGGCGGCGAAGTATTTGAGGTAGAAACATTTTTATATCCATTAGAAAGTGATAATGAATTGATAGATAATTTATGGTCATCAAATGATTTCTATTATCAACAAGGTCTTGATAAAAGATACATTGTCTTTCAAAAAAACGCTGCACAATTAACTGTCTTTGATAAAAAAAACGATGAAATAGTTTTAATTTCCAATGAAGATTACATAGTCCGCAAAAAATTTGATAATTTCAACCAATGGTTCCTTTATTTCTGGCAAATACATCAAGCATAGATTTGAGTATAACCAACCATGCCAGCGTGAAAATCAGCCATTTACATTACCCTGCCAGCGTTTTTTTTTCACGCTGGCAGGGTTAGAAATAAAAATATATATGAATAAAGAAATAATAGATTATCAGGCGAAATGGGATTCGTTATCTTTGGAAAGCGACTATATAATAGCGTGTGAGTTGTTGCAACTTTACGAAGCCGGTAACTTGAAAGAATTGGGCGCCTTTCTGCAAAAAAACAAAGCCATGCAACAGCGAAGAGCAGAAGTAGAATTAGAGTTTACGCTAAAAAATTTGATGGAGACAATACTCTTATGGCTTTATGATTCAATTTTCCAAACAGACGAAGCGATGAATAAAATAAAAACTTATAGGAAAGAAATTGAACTCTCGCTTGAATGTGAAGGTTGTTTGTCCGAACAAAATATTTATGATAAATGGGAGATTGCCTTTGAAAAAGCAAATGATTGGGCGGTTGCTTTGTCTAAGACTCAAAATATAATTACAAGATTGACGTGGGTAGAAGTATTTAATAATCAATACATTTACAAAAATGGCTAAACGACATAATCGTGCGGTATATAGTTATTTAGTAGTGCTGATGACTCACATAATAAAATGGATTTCACAACCTAATAAAAAAACAAGTAGTTGGCAAGCTTCTATAAAAAATAGTAAAGAAGAAATAGAAAAATTACGGGGAAAAAATCCTTCTATTTCGGATTCTGAAATTTTAGAGAAATGGGATAAAGCATTTAAAGAGGCAACCGAGACTGCTGAAGAAGAAATGGGGATAAAATCTAATATAGACAATCTAAGCTGGGAGCAAGTATTTAAAATCAAATATATTTTGCCGGTTATACTTGTGCTTATTATCGTTGGAATAATTTACTTATAATCAACCCTGCCAGCGTTTTTTCACGCTGGCAGGGTTAGAAATAAAAATATATGAATAAAGAAATAATAGATTATCAGGCGAAATGGGATTCGTTATCTTTGGAAAGCGACTATATAATAGCGTGTGAGTTGTTGCAACTTTACGAAGCCGGTAACTTGAAAGAATTGGGCGCCTTTCTGCAAAAAAACAAAGCCATGCAACAGCGAAGAGCAGAAGTAGAATTAGAAAGATATTTAAAAGATTTAATGGAAATAATCATATTATGGAAGTTTAACAATAACTTCCATACAGACGAAAACATGGCAAAAATAAACATGTTACGAATGAATATAAACAATATGATAGAATGTGAAGGTTGTTTATCTGAACAAAACATAAAACAATTTTGGAGAGAAGCTTTTGATTATGCCAAAAGTTGGACATCGGCTCGGCTCATGGAAACCGAAATTTTACAAGATTTATCATGGGACGAAGTGTTTAATCAAGATTATATTTATCATGGCTAAAAAACATCAGCACGCTATCTACAGCTTTTTAGTTGTAATAATGACACATGTTATTAAGTGGTTCTCACAACCTTACAAGAAGTCAAAATCATGGGAAAAATCTATAGAAAACGGACAAAAATCTATAGAAGATATAAGGAAAAACAATCCCGGAATTTCAGATAATTCTATTCAAGAGAAATGGGATAAAGCATTTAAAGAGGCAACCGAGACTGCTGAAAAAGAAATGGGGATAAAATCTAATATAGACAATCTAAGTTGGGAGCAAGTATTTAAAATCAAATATATTTTGCCGGTTATACTTGTGCTTATTATCGTTGGAATAATTTACTTATAATCAACCCTGCCAGCGTGAAAAAACGCTGGCAGGGTGAAAATCAGCCATTTAGATTTACCTTGCCAGCGTTTTTTTTTCACGCTGCCAGGGTTTCGATTCAAAATCATCAAAGCAAAAAGGCAACTATTAGAAATAGTTGCCTTATCAATTTGTAGCGGCGGCAGGACTTGAACCTACGACCTTTGGGTTATGAGCCCAACG
>DYQJ01000079.1 GCA_020719345.1 Draconibacterium orientale
GGTAAAAACGCAAAGTTTCGCAAAGAAGTGTAACCTAATAAATGAAACATGCCAGAATTTGCAATATGATTTTAAGTTAAATTTTAAAAAAGATTAGTATGGAAAAAGAAAATATGTCCCCAATAATTGCAAAGCATAATAGACTTTCAAATATGATTTGTGATTTGTTTAATGAAATAGAAGAAACAGATACGTATATTAAAGAATATCAATTAGTAGATAAAATGCGAGTAGATATATTGTCTTTTGCAAAAAAAACTATTATTGAGGTAAAACTAAAAATGACTTTGGAGATTTATGAAAAAGTTTTGTTGATGTTTAAGAATATTGCTCAAAGCTACCCTAATCAATTTCATAAATATTATATAATTGCAGAAATTATTGATATAAAAAAAGAATTTATCATTGAAAAGAACAAACAATTTGAAGATGAAAATAATGCACAAATATTTCTTTGGAGCACCGATGAAATTGTTTCTAAAATTAAAAATTATCCGGAGCTTGCTAATAAATATTCAGTGGATATTTCACCTTATAAAGGTGTGAAAATACTGATTAAACAGATAAATATAAAAAAAATAAAATGTTTTAACGAAGCTCTGATTATATTTAATGAAAATTCAAATATTATTTTAGGGATAAATGGTCGAGGTAAAACAACAATTCTGCAACTATTAGCACTCGGTTTGACGAATGAAATAAAGCCAGAAACAAAAAATGAATGGAGCGAGGTGGTAAAAAAAGGAACTAATATTGGATATTTTGAAATAATTGCTACAATTAATGATAAAGAAGAGATTTTCAAATTTGAGATAAATCAAAAAGACGAAATAAAATGTATAAAAAACAGAGAAAAATTAAATGAGATATTTCAATCTTATATGATTTTGGCTTATGGAGCAAATAGGGGAGTTTCAAAAACTGAAATTAGTAGAAAAGCTAAATACGAAGATATTGCGAGTATGTTTAATGATAATAGTCATTTTAAAAACATAAACCAATCGGGAGTCTATGAGTTTGTTAAAAATAATTTCATAAAAATACAAGATATTATCAACAGTATATTTGTAAGTAGTAATACAAATTTTTTATTAGATAATTTTTCAAGGGATACTTTTTTATTTAAAACCCCTTCTAATATAGATAATTCAGAATTGATAAAACTGGAAGCAATGCCATCTGGTTTTAGAGTTATGTTTATTTGGATATTTGATATGATTTGGAGAGCAGCAGAAATATATCAAATTGAAATAGGCGAAAAAACGAATTTTAGAGGTTTTGTTTTAGTAGACGAAATAGATAAACACTTACATCCTTCATGGCAGAGACAAATATTGCCTATTTTGAACGAAAACTTCCCTAACGTTCAATTTGTTTTTTCAACTCATAGTCCATTTATCGTCCAATCGCTTGAAAATAACGCTTTAACGATATTAAAAAGTTATAATGATGGAACCGTAACAAAAGAGATTAATCTTTCTGGTAAACCATTTGGTTATGAGATAGAAAAAGTTATAGAACGTTTTATGGGGGAAATTTCAATTCCTGATATTTCTGAAAAGCTAAACTATTTGTTAATTGAAATAAAGAAGGCTGCAAAAAATGAAAACAGGAATAGGGTCAAAGAATTATACTTCCAAATTAAAGAAGCGGTACCCGAAGATAGTGACTATATTGAATGGGTAAATATATTAGCAAGCGATTTTTTAACTGATGAAATATTTTAATTATGATTACCTTACAAAAAGATGAACAGCTAATTGAAAAATATAATTCATGGAAAGATAATGGATTTTATTTGAATTACAGCACTTCATTTACAAACCTAAGAAATAATCAGGATAGGGAATTAAGAGAAATATACAAATCCATAAAGCATCTCAAAATAAAGAAACAAATTTCAGAAACCATAGAAGTTCATAAAACGTTTTCAGAAGCTGAATTTGAAGAATTATTAAGAGAAGCGATTGATAATGATGAATTATTCAATAGACACAAAAATACAATTCTTGCTGATGCAGATAAAAGGAATATAACAGACGAACTTAAAATTACTTTTGAAAACTATAAAACTGACAATAGCAGAACATGGATTAAGCAAGATTATTTGACAAAAATCCAATATTTTTTGTTTCCAACAAGTCATGAAAAATGTGTTTACTGTGAAAGAAAGCCCAATCAAGGTGGCGGAAATCTTGAAGTTGAACATTTTTATCCCAAAAAAAATAATGATTTTGAAAATGCGTTTAGTTTTGAAAATCTTTTACCTTCATGTAAACAGTGTAATACTCAAAAAGCAATAAGATATGAGATAGAAATTGCAGATATACAATACGAAATATTAAATCCATATAATGAAAACTCTGTCAAACAACACATTGGACTTGATTTAATTTCATTAAAACTTCTTGGGATATCTAATAATGGTAAAACTACTGTTAAATTACTGAATACCTCTTTAAATACAGACTCGTATATTGATGACAACTTTAAATCACAAAAAGGCACTTTACATTTTCGGAAAGAAATAGCAAGACAAATTTATGAGAAATTTGTAGATATTAGAGAATTAAAAGAAGATATTGAAAGGAATATTGCAAACAATAATTTAGAAGAGGCATTAATTCTTAAAGGTCGGATAATAAGAAAAATAAAGAGTATTATAGATACAGAAATAAATCCGGAAAATTCTCTTACTGCAACAAGAGCAACAATAATTTTAACACATAAAACTTTAAGAGAAATATGTGAGTTTATAAGAGAGTTCAATGAAGCTGAATACAATGAAATAGAACAAATTATCAACGAAAAAAGAAAATATTGTCTGGAGACTTTCTAAACAACAACTTTTTAAAAGTCAAATATTCCGCTATAATTGGAATTGTAATTTTTCCAGTGATAATACCTATCCTAATTTATATGAAAATATTAAACCATATAAGGCATATAATGCTTATATGTTCTTATATGCCTTATATGGTTCAAAAAATTTATCACTTAAAAATTTACACTACCCTATAATTTACAAAAAAATTAATATTTTGAAAAAGAAGTGAAATTTAATCTACCAAAATATTACCTTTGCATTATCAGACTTTCTGATGTTGTGTTCAATAAAAATAACAAAAATTAAAAAATGTTCTTATGAATAAAATTTCAAATGTTCTTACTGCTACGCTGATAGCAGTTCTGTTCATCGCATGTGGTGGAAAAGAAGTAAAACTATCCGAAAAAGGTAAACTTTTATCTTCTATTAATTGGAAATTGCAAGCGCAAGAGGTCATCAACGAAGCTACCGACAAACTAAAAGACTCCACCGGAATTACTGCCGACATAAAATTAGATGGAGATGTAGGTGATTTTATGAACTTCTTAGCCGAAACATTAGTCTTTGGAATAGACTCGACAGACCCTTCTAAACTATCTTTCTCCCGAACAATCGGAGAATACCCTTTCTCTTCAGAAACAATAGGACGTTGGGAGTTTAACGAAAACGAAACTATTTTAATATTAACCGAATGGAACGACACCAAAAACGCACCTGACCCACCGGTTAAATATGAAATAAAAGAACTCACCGCCGAAAAACTCGTGCTACTAAAAGAAGGAACACAATCTCCTTACATTTACAGACCTAAATAATTGAAAATAATCTCCAAAAGGAATGAAAAACTTTGATAACTTTCATTCCTTTGTGGTAAAAAATCTATATTTATGTGGAATCAACGATTTGATACAGAAAATTATATTTACGGTACCGCCCCGAATGACTTTTTAAAGTCTATAGAAATACCAAGCAATGTGAAAAACGCCATTTGCTTAGCCGAAGGAGAAGGACGAAATGCGGTACATCTTGCAAAAAAAGGAATAGACGTTTATGCACTTGACTATTCCGAAGTAGGATTGGAAAAAACTACCAAACTTGCAAAAACAAATAATGTCACCGTAAAAACCATTCTCGCCGATATGAGAGAATATCAATTGCCGGAAAATAACTTTGATGCAGTAATCCTCATCTTCGGACATTTTACTAATGATGTCAAACAAAACGTCTTCGCACAAATACGAAAAACACTCAAAAAAGACGGCATCTTTATCATGGAAGCGTATGCTACCGAACAGATAAACATGGACAGCGGAGGACCCAAAAATCCCGAACTTTTATATTCATTAGAAGAAATAATAAGCTATTTGAATAATGAATTTCAAATAGTTATCAAACAATTGATATATAGAGACATACAAGAAGGAGTCATGCACTGCGGAAAATAGTGCCGTAATACAAATTTTTGCGAAAAAAAAATAATTTTATCAAAAAAATAACTAAAAAGATTTTTTTTTTTTTAGTTTTGCAAATAATAATTTTTTTAAATACAAAACAATGAATATAAGCACAGAATCCAAAAAAGCCCTCCGAGGAGGCGAGTATTTGATTAAAGAAACTTTGGCTACGGACATTTTTATTCCGGAAGAGTTTAATGAAGAACAAAAAATGATAGCACAAACTTGTCAAGATTTTATTGACAACGAAGTTCTACCTTATATAGACAGATTAGATAAGATGGAACCTGGTCTGATGAGTCAAGTAATGAAAAAAAGCGGCGAATTAGGACTGCTCGCAGTTTCAATCCCAGAAGAATACGGCGGTTTCGGACAATCTTTTGTCACCTCCATGCTTGCAAGCGACATCATGGGAGGAGGAGGGTCATACTCCGTTGCTTTCTCCGCACATACCGGAATAGGAACTCTTACTATTTTATATTACGGTAACGAACAACAAAAACAAAAATATCTCCCCCTTCTCGGATCCGGTGAATGGCTCGGTGCTTACTGTCTTACAGAACCCGGAGCAGGATCAGATGCTAACTCCGGAACAACAAAAGCAACGCTAACAAGTGATGCTCTAAATTACATCATCAACGGACAAAAAATGTGGATAACAAACGGAGGATTTGCAGATGTTTTAACTGTTTTTGCTAAAATTGACAATGATAGAGCGCTTAGCGCATTTATCGTAGAAAGAAATTTCCCAGGCATAAAATTCAATGCCGAAGAGAAAAAAATGGGAATCAAAGGGTCTTCTACCGTACAAATATTCTTCGAAGACTGCATTGTCCCTGTAGAAAATTTATTAGGGAAACGTGGCGAAGGATTTAGAATAGCGCTAAATATCTTAAATCTCGGACGTATAAAACTCGGCGCAAATGTCATCGGCTCTTCTAAACGTGCAATCAATTTATCTGTAAACTACGCAAACGAACGAAAACAATTTAAAAGTCTCATCTCCAGCTTCGGAGCTATTCAATACAAACTCGCCGAACAAGTTATACGTGCTTTTGCAAACGAATCCGCGGTATATAGAGCAAGTCAAAATGTAGAAGATGCAATACTAACATTCATCGCCGAAGGAATGGAAAAAGGACAAGCTAACGTAGAAGCACAACGAAAATACGCCATAGAAGCCGCATTACTTAAAGTTTACGGCTCCGAAATGTTGGATTACGTAGTAGATGAAGGTGTACAAATACATGGAGGAATGGGATTCTCCGCAGAAACTCAAATAGAAACCTTATACCGTGACTCCCGTATTAATAGAATATTTGAAGGAACAAACGAAATCAATCGCTCCGTCATTGCTGGAACGATGCTCGGTAAAGCTACCAAAAAAGAATTAGACATACTCGCAGAAGCAGAAAAAGTGATGGCAGAAATTACCGAACTAAAAGATAAACCGAAATTCTCGCAAGAATATTATCAACTCCAAAAAGAGTATATTGCTAATTTTAAGAAAGCTACGCTATTAGTCATGAAAACTGCCATAGACGCCGTAGGAAATAGAATTTCTACCGAACAAGAAATTCAATTCAACATAGCAGACATTCTTATGCAATTATATGTAGCAGAATCACTTGCACTTAGAGTAGAAAAGATGGAGAACTTAAAATCGCAACAAGAAATGTCTATTTATAAAGACATACTTGACGTGCTTATGTACGAAAGCTCTTTAATTATTTTTAAAGCCGCCGTAGATGCCGTATATTCTTATTCGCCAGAAAATGACATAGATAAACTAATTAATGCGCTTATATATTTCACCCGAACTCAACCCGTCAACGCAAAAGAAGCCAGACGTAGAATAGCAGCTAAATTGATTGAAGAAAACAGATATAAATTTTAAACCCTTATTTTTTTAACATGAAAAAAATATTTTCTTTTCTGACGATATTAACATTTACAATCGTCATCCTCGCTAATTGCGGCGGAACAGCTACACAAAATTCGGACACCAAAGAAGAAGGAAAAAAGGAAGAAGTTGGTAAAACAGATAATGTAACCGAAACTCCCGAAAAAAAAGATGACCGATTTGTCTCAAAAGATGGAAGCTTTAAAATTGCCTTCCCCGGAGAACCTACTTTCAGTCAAGAAGATGTAGAAACCGAGCTCGGAAAATTGAAACTTTATACCTATGAATATTCGCCAAGCGAACAAAAAAGTTACATGATAGCATATTCAGACTACCCGCCTGAGGTTATTAAAGAAGTAGACACTAAAAAACTATTAGATAATTCTAAAACAGGTTTTATTACTTCTCTTAAAGCGAAAATAGAAGAAGAAAAATCTATTAAATTAGGTGACAATGACGGTGTATATTTTAAAGCGCAAGGAAAAGCTATATTTACATTGGCTAATATCTATTTTGTTAAAAATAGACTCTATCAAATTGTCATTCTTGCATCTGACGCATATCCTACTAAAGACGAAGCCGATAAATTTTTTAACTCCTTTGAATTAGTAAAGAAATAGATTTTTACACAGCTTATGAAAAATATAATAATTATTTTTATCTTATTTTCTTGTCTGTGTGCTTGTCAATCACGCCCCGAAGATATTATTGTCGGGGCATGGCAATTAGATGAAATCGAAACTAATCAACAAATAGAAGATAAAGACCTTGAAAATTTTAATAAAGCCAAAAAAGAAATTAAGGCAAGCACCAAACTCGTATTCAAAGAAGACTACAGCTATAAAGCTATCATCTGGGGAGACACAGTAAATGGATTTTGGGAGATAGATGAAAAAAATAATCTGCTAGTAATATCTAATGCAATGACCGGAGACACCGCGAGAACTAAGATAAAAGAAATTTCTAACTCGCTTATCATACTCATGGAAGAACAAGAAGGAATTACATCGGTTTTACGTTTTATTAAAATCTAATATCATGAAAAATATTTTTGTAAGCTACGCAAAAGACCAGAAAAACACCGCTAAACGTTTAGTAACTAAATTAGAAACGGAAGGATATTTGTGTTGGATAGAGCCACGTGATTTGAAAACTCAAACCGACAAGAACGCAGAAATTAATATCGCAATAGCGAATTGTCAAATAATGATTATGATTATCTCTACAAACTGCAATACTAATGACGAACTGATAACGCAACACGGAAATGCTTTTGACCAAGAAAAACAAATTATCCCGTTTGTCATCTCGGCACTTCCGAAAACTGTTACCAATCAGCATTTCCTTAATTCGCATCACTGGATAAATGCCTATGAAGACAGCTTTGACGAAGCAACAACAAATTTATTAGACCTCATACAAAATAATGAAGAAGTGGCAATAGAGAAACCCGAAAAAAATGTTAAGAAAAATACTGTAGAAACTACGATTAATACTAATACAAAGAATTATATTTATGTAGCAGTCTCTTTTCTTGTCTTAATTATCATCGGAGTATTTCTTTTTATGCCCGACGACAAGAACAATTGGGAAAAAATGATTATCGGAAAGTGGAAACTCGTGGACTATAAAGATAATCTCACTCGCAATGAACAAGAAAAACAGGATTTTGTGGTGATGCTTGGAAATTTAAAACAAAATCTGTCTCTCGCTTTTTATGAAGATATGAAATTTGAACGCCGCGGCTTCCAACCGCAGCCCGAATATGGAGACTGGATAATAGATCAACAGAACAAAAAATTAAAGCTTAGAGCACAAGATAAAACCGAATATACTGACGAATTGACCATAGAAAGCATAAATGACAAGAAACTCGTAATTTTAGTGGTAGAAAATACCGCTGATAATCAACAAGTTGAAACTAAACTAAGTTTTGAAAAATTATAATTTAAAAAAATATTCAAAAAAATTTTTTTATTAATTATATATATATACCTTCGCGCTATATTTAATAAACATATTTTAATTTTTATCATTATGAAGAGAATGTTTTATTCATTATCTATTTTAGCTTTAGTTGCTTTGTTTAGTGCTTGTGCCCCAAAACCTGAGATTTTAATACAAGGTTCTTGGAAATTAAGTGATGTTAAGGTAGAAAATTTTGACGAGTACGCAAAGACTATTGTTGACGCGCAAGTTGCAATGATGGATGCTCAAGTTACTGGTGCTACAGGAAAAATCACTGCTTTAGAAACTGAAATCAAAGGATTGAAGGACAAAAAGCAAATCGAAGCAAAGACAACTGAATTGAACGCAGCAAAAAAGGAATTAGAAGCTTTGAACGCACAAAAAGCCGCAGTTAACGTGGAATCTGTAAAAAAAGATTATCAAGCTAACATTGACATGATGAAAGGTCAATTTAAGATGGTATTTAATGCTGACAAAACTTACGAAAATCCTGTAGAAGGTTCAAAAGGTACTTATGATTTCTCAGCTGACAAAACTAAACTTATAACTAAAGCATCAGACGGAAAAACTGATACTATCTTAGTAACAAGCTTAGAAGCAGAAAAAATGGTATTATCTTTCGAACAAAAACAAGGTGACATGGAAATAAAAATGTCTATGCATTTTGAAAAAGAAAAAGCAACTGCCGGAACTGAAGCTAAAAAAGAAGAAGCTAAGTAAAAACATTGTTGAGAAGACAAATAAAGACCGATATTTTATATCGGTCTTTTTTTATGCGCTGTTCAAAATTACGGTAGTTAAGTAAATTATAAATTAAGAATTATAATTTGGCTTTTGCTTGAATATCAAGTAGTTGTAAATTATAAATTCCAATTAAAAAAAAGGTTTTTGAATAATTTTTGTGGAAAACTTTGCGAAACTCTGCGAAAAACTTTGCGAAACTCTGCGAAAAATTTAACCAAAAAAATCTTTTTTAGTATAAAAAATAAAATTAATTTTGCGATATAAAAGATTGATTTATTATGCAAAATTCTCCCATAGGTGTTTTTGATTCAGGATACGGTGGCTTGTCAGTTCTAAAAGAAATTATAAAAGTATTGCCTCAATACGACTATATTTATCTCGGCGATAATGCCCGAACTCCGTATGGCAATCGTTCATACTCAACTATTTATGAATATACTTTACAAGCTGTAAATAAGTTATTTTCAATGAATTGTAAACTTGTTATCTTAGCATGTAATACTGCTTCGGCAAAAGCGCTGCGTACCATACAGCAAAACGACCTGCCGCATCTGGCACCAAAAAACAGAGTATTAGGAGTCATACGTCCTTGCGTAGAAATTTTAAATGAAAAAACTGTGACCGGACACATAGGGATATTAGGAACAACGGGAACTGTAGTCTCCAATTCATATCCACTTGAAATACAAAAACTTTTTCCGCACCTGACGACATTTCAAGAAGCTTGTCCAATGTGGGTACCGCTTGTAGAAAATGACGAATACGACAGCGACGGTGCAGATTATTTTGTGAGAAAAAATATAGCTAATTTATTATCTAAAAGTTCAGATATTGACACGATAATCCTCGCATGTACACATTATCCGCTTATGCTGGAGAAAATACAAAGATTTGTCCCAAATAATATCAATATAATCACACAAGGTGAAATAGTGGCTAAAAGTCTTGAAAACTACCTATTCAGACATCCTGAAATGGAAAAAAAATGCTCCAAAAATAAAAATATAACCTTTTTGACTACCGACTCTACCGAAAACTTTAACTTGCAAGGCGCCAAATTTTTAAAGTATTATACAAAAATTGAGGCAATAAAAATTGACCTCGTGAATTAATATGAACTAAAATGACATCTTGATAAACTTACTTACATAAGTAAACTGCTCATTTATAGTTATTTTGATAAAATATTGTCCTGCCGTTAGCATCGTAATTGGAATTGAGGTCAGAGAGTGATTACCTGATATTTCTGTAAAACTTCCCTGATAACATTCTATTGACAATAGATTATAAATTATTACATCTATTTTTGTTATTTTTTGATTGACGGTGATCATCAGATTAATTTTCTCTGCTGCCGGATTAGGATATATCTTAGCACTGACATGCGTGTTATTATTGGTAGATATTTTTTTTTCGACAGGTTGTAAAAAACCTTGCGTCAAAATGTTGCCGTTATAAAATGATGGGGTCACAAGCTCGGCAAGCGTGAAAGAGAAACTAATATTTTGAGTCTGCACATCGGAACTGCCGGACGACAACACTGCCGGTGTTAAATATTGTGCTTTTAAAACTAACGGTAAAAATATTATTACCAGAATAAAAATTCTTTTCATCTTTTAATTAACTTTTTTATTAAATTTAAACTGTATTCTATTATTAGCTCTACGATTTTCTGGGGTCGTATTAGAATATAACGGGTCGGCTTCGCCCATTCCTTTATAACTTAGCTGCTCGGATTTCACGCCCGGGTGTTTTAACATTTCCTCATATATAACTTTTGCCCGACTTTCAGACAATTTTTGATTGTATTCAGTCGAGCCAATATCATCAGTGTGTCCTATTACTAATATTTTCAAATCAGGGTCATCAACCAGCTTCTGCGCATATCTTGATATTTCACTCAGAGAAGACGAAAGCAAACGCGTTCCGCCTTTCCCAAAAAGAATTTTGTCCGAATTAACAAAATCTATCCACTCATCTTTGCTTACTTTCACCGTGTCGGGGACCGAAGGTTTAGTGGCACCTATCAATTCTTCTAATTCTTTTATCTTGTTGTTTAGATTTTCTACATCGCCTTTGCGCTCCGTTCTTTCAGTGTCAAGGTCTTTATGTAATTTCTTGATAATCTTTTCTATCTCCGGATTAGTCTCGCTCGCCTCCGATTGCTTTGGAAAACTGGACGGCTCGGCTGGAGTCTTGCTTCGGCTAAATAAAAACCCCAAAGATATTTCGTGAGTACCACCAGATGCACTTGCTATATTTTTTATCCCAAATTCGTAAGTATAATTAACAACAAACCAATCACTTACTGCCCCGCCGATTGTGGTTAAAAATGTATTGCCCGCTCTGAGACCACCTGCAAACCATAAATTTTCGTCATACTCAAATAGTACTGAAGCATCATAATTGTAGAAACCATTTTGAGTCATCCGCACTACAGCCATTGGAATTATCTTAAATTTATTTGATAAATTTATATCTATTCCAGCATGTCCAATAAAATGTCTTTGCAAATGAAATGTTGCAACATCGTCATAATAGTACATTGGCTTAGCGATTGTGCGAGGTGCATAAAATCCCAGAACAAAACTATTTAATTTTAGCAGCGTAGCAAATCCGACATCATAAGTTCCGGCTACGATAGAATTATTATTTTGTATAAGCGGGTCAACTGTCAGACCATAACTTTGAATATTAGACATCTCTAATTGATGTCTATAAATTTTCGGATCCACCGAAAAACTTAATACGCTGTTCTCGCCTAATTTGAAGCTAAATCCTAACGCAGTGCTAAAATACAGATGTGAAAAATTGCCTGTATTTTCTGAATAGATAGAAACACCAAGACCTATATTAGATTTTATAGGACCATTGATGTCTATACCTGCGGTAGTGGGAGCTCCTTTTATACCTATCCAATTTTGACGATACGTCAAAAAACTCTCCGTATGCTGGCTCAAACCAACAAAAGCAGGAGACAATGAAAACTTATTGACAAGATATTGACCCGTTATAGGTAACTGCTGCGAAAATGAGATTATTAGTATTCCAAAAACATTTATCAATAAAAGGGATATTTTTTTTAACATAATTTAGAAATTAAAAATTAAATAAATAATTATCTTATAACATCGATAAATCCAGCACCGCCCTTGCGTCCTGGACTTTTTACTATATAATAATAAGTGCCGGCATCTAATTTCTTGCCCGAATCATCAACACCTTTGAAACCGCCAAAGTTTGAATAATTTGTATTTTTATATACAAGCTGACCCCATTTGTTGTAAATAAATATTTCAACTGCCGCCTCGTAACTCGCTAATTCCTTGATATACAACACATCATTAGCACCATCTTCTACATCTGGAGTTAAAATATTATTTTCTACGATTATCTCGGTATTATCTATTTGCTGACTATTTACTGTTATTTTTATATTTGCAGAATCGCTACAAAATTGATTATAGGCAACTACAGAGTAACTTCCACTCTCATAATAGTATGCAACCGAGTCGGTTTCACTGGTCAATGTCGTACCTGAGTACCATAAAAACTGAACCTCACTTATTCCGGTCAACGCAGTTAAAAACTGTTCCGATTGATTATTTACCAGACTGATATGAGGAGACGGATTAATATTTAGCGATTTACTTGTGCTATCTTTATCCCCACTCAACCGCTTGATTACAAGCCAAACTGTGTAAGTACCGGTTGTTTGATATACATGACGCGGATTTTTTACATACGTATCAAAAGCATCGCCAAAACGCCAATACGAATAAACATAATCGCCAGAAGTAGTGTTGTTAAATAGAACAGTATCGCCAAGACAATACGTAGCATCAGTTTTATTTAAGCTAAAACTTGCCGTCTGCGAAATCAAATTTGTTACATAAAATAAGACTATCAAGCTTAATAAAATATTCTTTTGCATTTTTATAAATTTTAAAATATTACTACCTTATTTATTGCAAAAATCGTGCAATAAACATAAAATTTACATTATAATTTACATTTTGTAAAAAAATAAATTCACTAAAAATACAAAAAATATATTATTATTTTTAAAAAGACGGCTCCACACGTAATCTTGGACAAAATTTTGAACCATATAAGAATTATAAGATCATATAGTTGTACCGGTCAATCTTATATGACCTTATATTCCTTATATGGTAGATTTTTTTATCAAAGCTCCAAGCAAGTTGTCCAAGGTTACGTGGGGAGCGAAAAAGACAGATGCATCATAAATTATAGGAAAAATTTGGGAAGCAGTAAATAATTTGAAGGTCAAAAAAAAAATGCTGTTCCCCCGAACAGCATCTTTTTCTAACCCCCTAAATCTCAACGCAAATGTATGAAATATTTTTTTTATTGCAACTCATAATTAGAATATGTAATATTTGGTAAGAATTTGTATGCTATTAAAAAGAATTTGTTTTTTTATAATGTTTTTTGCTTTTTTTTTATTAATTATTAATTATATTTTTTAACTTTGCATACGAAAAAAACTAAAACATTTCAATAAATTATGAAAATAGAGAAAGAAATAAAATATAAGTTAAGTCTGCCTGCAGAAAATATAATAGACGAATTACTGAACATCTATTCGGTAGATAAATATACATTAGGGGAACACGAGAAAAAAGAAATTGTTGATGTATATTATGATAATCAAGCTTTTAATATATCTAAATCTAAATCTATTTTTAGATATAGAGTAATAAATTTTAATAAATTCTTGCTTACTCTAAAAACAACTCTAAAACGTGATGACCAAGATATTCCTTTATATATTCGTGAAGAGTTTGAAGAACAAGCAACTCCAGAACATCTGATAATTATTTATGATAAACTAAGAGAAATCGGATTGCCTCTCCAAGATTTTAATATCAAAGATTTTTATGACTATGGAATCTGGGGACTTTTAAAAATCTGGGAGCTCCGCGAAATTTTCGTCTGCGAAAACACCAGATTAGTGAAAAAAATATTCCACGGAGACTATGAAATAGGAGAAATGTGTATAGATGACGTACTGATAAGTACTTTTGGAAAAAAAGAAACTTTCAAAGAACTTGAAATAGAAGTAGCAGACGAATCAGACGAAACCATAGAGTTTATTAAAGTTTTCACTGACTATATTAATAAAAACTATCCTACTAAATTAATAACTAATAAATATTCTAAATTTGAAACAGGAATGAAACTCCTGCTCGGTGATAAAGATGTTATATTTGAATACTAAGAAAAAAAGTATCCTGCAAGAAGTAACCGAAAACACAAAGACGCAAAGTTTTAAAATATTGGTTTGCTTTGCTTTGCTTTGCGTCTTTGCGTGATAATTAATTTTCCACAAAAATCATTTAA